>NZ_JBSGFD010000029.1:0-62538 GCF_053603215.1 Kitasatospora sp. NPDC004240
CTCCTGGCTTGGACGGTGCAGACGGTTGGCACGGGACTACGAGCGCAAGACCGCGCACGCCGAAGCGATGATCAAGGTTGCGATGATCCGACTCATGGCCGCCCGCCTCGCCGGCGAGGAGGTTGAACCGCGCGGCCCCATCGAGACCGAAGCAGCCCGCCGCCTCGCCGACGACCTCAAGAACCAGTAATCATCCGATTACCCAACACTTTCTTAGGCCCTGTCCGGCCCTAGGACCGGCTCCGACCCGTCGCCGGTGGGGGCGTGGCGGCCGCTCCCACCGGTCACGGCCACGGGCGCCGGATCAGCCGGCCGCGCCCAGGAAGCTCTCCCAGCCGCCCGCCGGCGCCTGCCCCACGTTGAGGGTGCGCAGCTTGCGGAGCATGGACTGGTCCTGGACCTCCAGCCATTCGACCAGCTGCTTGAACGAGACCATCCGGACGTCGGGCTTGTCCGCGATCGCCTTGATCGTCTCCTCCACGGCGTCCATGTAGATCCCGCCGTTCCACTGCTCGAAGTGGTTGCCGATGAACAGTGGTGCCCGGTTGCCGTTGTAGGCCCGGTTGAAGCCGGCCAGGTAGGAGTCCCGGGCCTGGGTGCGCCAGTCGTTGTACTTAGCGGGGTCGCCCTTGGTGCTGCCGGCGGACTGGTTGGCCAGGATGTTGTAGTCCATCGACAGGACCTGGAACGTGTGCCCGGGGAACGGGATGCCCTGCAGGGGGAAGTCCCAGATCTTCCCGTCCTGGACCTTCTGCGGCCAGATCTGCGTCCCGCCGGAGGAGCTCGCGTCGTACTTCCAGCCCAGCTTGACCGCGGTCGGGAGCAGCGCCTTCTGCCCCTCGAGGCACGGGGTCCGGCCGCCGATCAGTTCCTTCTTGTAGTCGAAGGGCAGCGGGTCGACGTCGGTGAACCCGGTGTTGGTGCGCCACTGGGTCACGAAACCTATCGCCTGGTCTATCTCGCTCTGCCAGTCCTCGGGGGTCCACTTGTTGACCCCGTTGCCGTCCGAACGGGTCGAGCAGAAGTGCCCGTTGAAGTGGGTGCCGATCTCGTGGCCGGCCAGCCAGGCCTGGCTGATGAGCTTGAGCGTGCTCTTGACCGCGCCCTCCGACAGGTACGGGATGTCGGAGGCGCCGACCGAGTGCTTCGGCGGGTGGTACAGATCGGCCTTGGGCTTCGGCAGCGCGTAGATGCCGGACAGGAAGAAGGTCATCGACGCCTTGTGCTCCTGGGCGACCTTGAGGAAGCGGGGGAACTGGTTGTCGTCCGTCCCTCCCGCGCCGTCCCAGGAGAAGACCACGAACTGCGGCGGCCGCTCGCCGGGCTTGAGCTTCTCCGCCTTCGGCTGGTTCGGCTGCGGGCCGGTGTCGGAGGTCGATCCGTCACCGATGGGCGTCCCCTTGCCCCCGCCCTTGATCGGGCTGCCGCTCGCGCCCTGGCCGTTGCCGCCGTTCGCCGAGCCGTTGCCCGACTCGGGACCGGATCCGGACCCGCCACTGGAGCAGGCCGCTACCGCTCCGAGTGCCGCAGTCGCGGCGGTGGCTGTGAGCACGGTCCTTCGCGAGATGCCGGTCATGGTCTCCCCTGGTGCCGTTGACCGGGTGGTGGCTGCACCCCAGGGCCACTGGAACGCACCGGTCAAAATCGGGCAAATTGACGAATGATTCGTCGTCAGCATGTCACGCGAACACAGGGGCGACCAAGGCCCCCGCGTTCGCTGACATTCATCACGTCAGGAATGGACACCCGGGCTGCGCGGGTCGGTCGTCTGTTGCCGTCCTGTGACGGATCGCGCCCGTCGAGCGGTCAGGGGCGAACCCGGGGAGAGGCGTGGGCGTGGCCCAGGGCGAACGCGCGGGACGAACGCGCGGCGAGGGCAGCCCGCAGGGGGATGCCGCAGGAGGCCGCGTCAGATGGCCGCGAGCCGCCGGCTTCGGCGGACGATCCGCGCGATCGCGGTGCTGATCACCGTGGCGGCGGTGCAGGAGACCACGAGGCTCAGCCAGGCGGTGTCGAACCAGTGGCTGTTGAGCCAGCCCAGGGTGACGATGTAGGCCGCCCAGATCAGCGCGGCCAGGGCGGACCAGCGCAGGAACCGGAAGGGGTGGGCGGGGGAGTGGCCCATGGCGAGGTCCAGGACGGTGCGTCCGGCCGGGACGAAGCGGGCGATCACCACCATGGCGGCCGTCGCGGCGTTGGTGCGCCCGTCCAGCGCCCGCTGCAACTGGGTCACGCTGGCCGCGAGTTTGGGGCGGTGCTCCAGGCGGCGGCGTACCGAGGGCGCGCCCCGGCGGGCCAGCTGGAGCAGGAGGAGATCGCCGAGGAAGGAGGCCATCGCGACGCCGAGTGCCAGCAGCACCGGTGCGCCGTCGATCTGGGCGGTGTTCAACACGGCCAGGATGACGAGGGTGCCACTGGGGAGGAAGGGGAGGAACGCGTCGCCCAGGACGGCGCAGAGCGCCAGGGCGCAGATCCATGAGGATCCGATCACCATCGCGATGTCCAAGGTCTTCTCCCTCCAGGCTGCCCGGGGGAGCAGGTGGCTGCGGGGGTCAACGCTAGCGCCTCGACTTTTCATGCCATGAAGCACCCCGGTATGCCGCACCTCACAGGGGTGGCCGCTCCGGCCGGCGCCCGCCGGGCGGAGTCGAGGGGGAGGGGCGCGGCTGCGGGAGCCCGTCGTGGCCGCCTCGGCCCGCAATGGCGCGAGCCCCTGGAGCGGGGTGCCGCTCCAGGGGCTCGTGGGGATCGTTCGGCGCTGGTCCAGCCCGACGACCTTGCTGTGGAGTGCGGATCCAGTACGGGATCCGCTCCTGATCGATAGCCTGCCGGACGCGGCCCGCCGACCGCGAGCCCTGAGCCTGGCGACTTCCCGCGCTGGCGTGAAGTCGCCACGCGTGTCCGTCTGCTGGCGCAGAGTCATCCGAACGGTCGGTCGGCGCTCCTCGCGGATCGCTTCCGCCGGCACGCCCGCCGGGAACACGGGCCCCGCGACGCGGTTGTCCTCCGTCGACGAAGCAGCGACGAAACGGCGCGACGACCCGACGCGCGTCGGCGAGGCGGAACGACCGAGCGGCGACAGCGCTCAGCGTCCGGAGACGGCCAGGAGGCAGACGGCATGACCACCGAGGACCAGCAGGAGCAGGGGAACGGCGGACGGCCGACCGGGCCGGGCTTCACCGCGGACGCCATCCGCGGGACGGTCCGGGGCACGGCACCCGCCCCGCTCTCCATCCTCGACCTGGCGACGGTCGGCGCCGGCCGGACGGCGGCCGAGGCGCTGGCCGCCACCACGGCCCTGGCCCGCAGCGCCGAGGAGTGGGGCTACCACCGCTTCTGGGTGGCCGAGCACCACGGGATGCCGGGGGTCGCCAGTTCCACCCCGGCCGTCCTGCTGGCCCACCTGGGCGCCCACACCCGTACGCTGCGGCTCGGTTCGGGCGGGGTGATGCTGCCCAACCACGCGCCGCTGGCGATCGCCGAGCAGTTCGGGCTGCTGGAGGCGCTGCACCCCGGGCGCATCGACCTCGGTCTCGGCCGGGCCCCCGGCACCGACCAGGCCACCGCCCGCGCCCTGCGCCGCGGCCTCACCGAGGGGGCGGAGGACTTCCCGCTGCAGCTGTCCGAGCTCACCCACTTCCTGGACGGCGACTTCCCGGACGGCCACCCGTACGCGCGGCTGACGGCGGTGCCCAAGGGCGACGGACGGCCGCCGGTCTGGCTGCTCGGTTCCTCGGGCTTCAGCGCCCAGCTGGCCGGTCGGCTCGGCCTGCCGTTCGCCTTCGCCCACCACTTCAGCGCGGCCAACACCGTCCCCGCCCTCGACCTCTACCGGTCGAGCTTCCGGCCGTCGTCCGTGCTCGACGAGCCCTACGCGCTGATCGGCGTGAGCGCGGTCGCCGCCGAGGACGAGCCGGCCGCGCGCCGGCTGGCCCGCTCGGCCGCCCTCGGCATGCTCCGGCTGCGCCGCGGCAACCCGGGTCCGATCCCCACCCCGGAGGAGGCCGAGTCCTACCCGTACAGCCCGGTGGAGGCCGACTTCATCGACGACTGGCTGAGCAAGGTGGTCCTCGGCACGCCCGGAGAGGTCGCGGACGGGCTGGAGGCGCTGCGCAAGCGCACCGGCGCGCAGGAGCTGATGGTCACCTCGCACATCCACGGCCACGAGGCCCGGCACCGCTCGTACGGGCTCATCGCGCAGGCGTACGGGCTGACCGGCGGGGCGCCCCGCTGACGTCGGCGGTGGCGGGCGCCCGCCGGCCGGTCAGCGTCCGGCCCGGGCGGTGCGCCCTTCGCGGAGTATCGCGGCGACGAGTTCGGCCTCGCCGGGCCGGGCGAAGTACCAGCCCTGGGCGGTGTCGCAGCCGGTCAGCCGGAGCCGCTCGGCCTGGGCGGCGCTCTCGATGCCCTCGGCGGTGACGGTCAGGCCGAGGGTGTGGGCCAGCTGCACCATCGCGCCCACGATCTGCTCGTCGGCGTCGCTCCGGCGCGACCGGAGCCCTGGCCCGGCGGCAGCCTGAGGGGCAGGGGCAGGGGCGGCAGGAACGGCGGGCGCGGCCGGAGCGGTGGACGGGGCGGGTGCCGCCGGCTCGGCCGCCGTGAGCTCGGCGGGTTGGACGGACTGGACGGACTGGACGGGCTGGGGGCCCGGCGCCGGGTCGCGGAAGCCCTCGATGAACGTCCCGTCGAGCTTGAGGACGTGCACGGGCAGCCGGGAGAGGTAGGCGAGGTTGGAGTAGCCGGTGCCGAAGTCGTCGATGGCGATCCGGACGCCCATGTCGGCCAGCGCCTGCAGGGCCTGGAGGGGACGTCCGCCGGGGCCGAGGAGGGCGCTCTCGGTGATCTCCAGCTGCAGCAGCCGGGCCGGGAGGCCGGTGCTCTCCAGGGCCTGTGCCACGTCGGCGACCACGTCGGAGTCCCAGATCTGGCGGGCGGCCAGGTTGACGCTGACGAAGGCCTCGGTGTCGGGGAACTCGGTCAGCCACCGCTTGGCCTGGCGGCACGATTCTTCGAGCACCCACCGGCCGAGCGGCACGATCGCCCCGGACTCCTCGGCGAGCGGGATGAAGCGGTCCGGCGAGAGGGTGCCGTAGCGGGGGTGGCGCCAGCGGACCAGGGCCTCGGCGCCGTGGACGGCGCCGTCGGCGAGGCCGACCAGGGGCTGGTACTCGATGGTGAACTCGCCGCGTTCCAGGGCGGGGCGCAGTGCCGTGGCGAGCAGCTGGCGGGTCAGCTGGTGGGCGCCGCGGTCCGGGTCGTAGAGGGTCCAACGGGCGCGGCCGTCGGCCTTGGACCAGTAGAGGGTGGCGTCGGCGTCCTTGACCAGGTCGGTGGGCGTGGTGCCGTGGACCGGGCGCTCGACGACACCGACGCTGGCGGTGACCACGAGGCGGTGGCCCGCCACGTCGAAAGGGTGCTCCAGGGCCTCGGTGATGCGGGTCGCCAGTTCGGTCAGCTGCTCGCTGCCGGTGCTGTCGGTCACCAGGACGGCGAACTCGTCGCCGCCCATCCTGGCGACCAGCCGCTCGTCGTCCTCCGGGAACCCGCGCCTGAGGCGGGCGGCGACGGCGATCAGCAGCTGGTCGCCGATGTGGTGGCCGAGGGTCTCGTTGATGGCGGCGAAGCCGTCGAGGTCGAGGTAGCAGAGGCCGACCCGGCGCTCCGCGCCGGAGCGGACCGGGGCCGTCGCGGGAGGCGGAGGCGTCAGGGCCGCAGGGTCCGTCCGGTCGACGGGGAGGCAGGCGGCGTCGAGCCGTTCGAAGAAGAGGGTCCGGTTGGGCAGCCGGGTGAGCGGGTCGTGCAGGGCCTGGTACTCCAGGCGGTCGCCGAGGCGGCGCTGCTCGGAGATGTCCTCGACCATCGCGAGCGTGTAGAGGGGGGTGCCCGCGGCGTCCCGGATCAGGGAGACGGTGACCTTGCCCCAGACGGTGTGGCCGTCGCGGTGCTTGAGCTGCTTCTCGACGCGCAGCCGGTCGCGTTCGCCGCGCAGGAGCTCGCGGTAGAGGCGGCGGGGCATGTCCGCCGGGTCGATGATGTCGTGGAGCGGGGTTCGGACCAGGTCGGCGACCTCGCGGCCGAGCAGCGCGGCGAACGCGGGGTTGACCTCGGTGATGCGGTCCTCAGGGTCGATCAGGGCCATGCCGATGCCGGCGTCGGCGAAGGCGGCCCGGAAGCGGGACTCGCTGGCGCGCAGCGCGGCGAGGAGTTCGTCGGTGTCGTCGGCCAGCGGGCGGGCGCACAGCGGGCAGTTGGCGTGGTCGGCACCGGGCCCCGCGATCATGTCTCCGGGCGTACCCGCCCCGTCAGGGGCGGCAGGGTGGTCGGCCGGACGGGCGGGGGAGAGTCGGGTCCGGAGGCGGTGGAGCTGGTGATCCGGCCGGCCGGCCGGCAGCGAGCCGTCATGCAGCGGCGCGTCGAGCAGGGGCACACCGGGGAGCGGTGCATCGAGCGGCGGCCCGTCGTGCAGCAACGCATCGTGCGGCAACGTGTCGTGACATACAGCATCGTGACGTACACCGTCGTGACGTACGCCATCATGACCTGCGCCGTTATGACCTGCACCGTCGTGTGGTGGGGCGTCGTGGCGCGGTCCCTCGTGCCGCACGCCCGGGTGGTGCGCGTCGGCCCCCTCGCTCTGGCCCGGCACGGCATGCTCCCGTCCGCTGCTGACGCTGATCCGGCTTCGGCCGGTCCCTCCGCAGGGGCGACCGGCCTTCGTGACCCACCGGGCGCGCCCCGTGGGGTGCGCTCCGGGGTGGCCCCGGTGTTCCGCCGCGGCGCGCTCGACGTGGAGCGGCTGGTGGAGAACTGTGAAGAAAAGGGCCGTTGCGGCCGATCATAGGCGGCGGGGGGAACGGGTGTTGACAGCCAGTAGGGTGATTCGTCCTCTTTCGGGCCAAGTGTGGTGGAACATGCGGACGCCCCCGGTGCACATCACACGATGCGCGCCAGGGGCGTGTGCGCCTGCCGTACGCCCCCTGCGCGAGGGCGCACGACCACCTCCGGGAGGCGGACGCCTTCGGGCGTACGCGGTCCGCGAGGTGGCGGTGTGTCAGGCCAGCGAGGCGCTGAGGGTGATGGTGGTGCCGGTCAGGGCCTGGCTGACCGGGCAGTTCGCCTTGGCGTCCTCGGCGGCCTTCACGAAGCCCGCCTCGTCGAGACCGGGGACGTCGCCGACCACGGTGAGGTGGATGCCGGTGATGCCGGTGCCGGGCTGGAAGGTCACATCGGCCTTGGTGTCCAGCTTGGTGGGCGGGGTGCCCGCGCCGGTCAGGCCGTGCGAGAGCGCCATCGAGAAGCAGGCCGAGTGGGCGGCGGCGATGAGCTCCTCCGGGCTGGTCTTGCCGTTGGCGGCCTCGGCCCGGGCGGGCCAGGAGACCGGGTACTCGCCGATGCCGGAGGAGTCGAAGGTCACCTGGCCGGTTCCTTCGAGCAGGTTGCCCTTCCACGCCGTGTGCGCGGTGCGAGTGGTTGCCACGATCGGTGCCTCCGTTACTGAGGGAGTATTGATGCGTCACTTCCGGTCATGCGGGGACCAGCCTACGGGCACGGGGCCGGGACGGATCAGAACCGTGTCCGGATCGTGGACAGGTCGGTCAAATGGTGCGAGGTCGCGCCGGGTGCCCTGTTAGATTTGCCGACCGCCGGGGGAATCGGGGTGCCGACTGCCGACCGGCGAAGAGCCGGATCGTAGAAGACATCGCAGAAGACGCCGAAGAGCCTGACAGCAGTGGAGCCGCCCCGATGACGGATCACCCGACGACGCCCGACGCCGGCCTGCCCGAGGGGATCGACGATGCCGTGCGGGCCGAGCTGACCAGCCTGCGCGAGAGCATCGACAACATCGACGCCGCGGTGGTCCACATGCTGGCGGAGCGGTTCAAGGCGACCCAGCGCGTGGGCCGGCTCAAGGCCGAGCACAAGCTGCCGCCGGCCGACCCGACCCGCGAGCGCGACCAGATCAAGCGTCTGCGGGAGCTGGCCGCCGGGGCGCACCTGGACCCGGTGTTCGCGGAGAAGTTCCTCAACTTCATCATCGCCGAGGTGATCAGGCACCACGAGGCCATCGCCCGCGCCTGACGGGAACGGGACGGGACCGGGCCGGGGCCGCCGCCAGGAGGCGCCGCCGGTGTCAGCCGCAGCTAAATGCCGGATTTCGTGAGGCTTCTCGGTTGGGCTAGCGTGCAGGTTCCCCCAGCCGGAGAGGTGTACCGCGACGATGACGGCGAACCTGCCCGAAACGCACGCCCGGACCAGCCCCTCCGCGGCTCCCGAGGTTGCCGGTACGGGGACCGGAACCGCGGCCGGTGCCGCCACGGGCGGGCGGGCCGCCGCGCGCAGGGCGCGCGGCAAGCAGCGGCGCCGCCGTGGCTCGCGCCGCCCCAGACCGTGGTGGATCGAGGTCCCGGCGATGATCGCGGTCGGGCTGCTGGTCGCCCTGGTGATCAAGACCTGCCTGTTCCAGGTGTTCACGATCCCGTCCGGGTCGATGGAGAACACGCTGCGGATCGGCGACCGGGTCGGGGTGAACAAGCTCGCGCCGTTGACCGGCTGGGAGCCGGAGCGCGGGCAGCCGGTGGTCTTCAAGGACCCGGGTGACTGGCTGCCGCCCCAGCCCGCCGGCGGGAACCCGGTGACCGACGCGGTGGGATCGGTGCTGAGCTTCGTCGGGCTGGTGCCGCCCAAGGACGACAACTACCTGGTGAAGCGGGTCATCGCGACCGGCGGCCAGACCGTGCGCTGCCAGGGCAGCACGCTCACCGTGGACGACGTGAAGGTCGACGAGCCCTACCTCTACCCCGGCGACGACTCCTGCGGCGGGCTCGACTTCGGCCCGGTGACGGTGCCCACGGGGTACGTCTGGGTCGAGGGCGACCACCGCAGCGCCTCCGCCGACTCGCGCTACCACCGGAACGGGCCGGGCGGCGGCGCCGTGCCGGTGGAGAACGTGGTCGGGCCGGTGTCGGCCGTCGTGTGGCCGCTGGGCCACGTGGACTGGTTCGGCTGGGTGGGCCGCTGAGCCGGGCCCACCCCACCTGACCGGCGCCGGACGGGCGGGAGCGATCGGCTGCCCGGTCCCGGCTCCCTGGTCGCAGCTCTCCGGTCGCGGTTCCCCGGTCTCAGTCTCCCGACCGGCGGGCGGCGACGGGTGTCCGCCCGCCGTCCGAAGGCAGCGGGGCGGGCGTCCGCGCCGGGTCCTCGCCCACGGGCCCGCCCTCCTCGGCGCCCCCCGACCGGCCCGCCGGGTCGTCCACGGGCCCGCCCTCCTCGATACCCGCCGATTCGCCCGTCGAGTCGCCCGCCGGCTTGCTCGCCTGGGCGGCGAAGGCGCCGGCCAGGACGAGCAGGCCGCCGGCCATCTGGGGGAGGCCGAGGTGTTCGCCGAGCAGGACCCAGGCGAGGACGGTGGCGACGACGGCCTCCAGGTTGGCCACCACGCCGGCCACCGGCGGCGAGAGGTGGCGGACGGCCACCACGCCGGTGAGGTAGGCGAGCACGGTGGCGACCAGGATCATCCAGGCGGCCGGGATCAGCGCGGGCAGGGAGTGCCCGTTCATGACGGCCTGGCCGGTGAGCGGGCTCCAGTCGGCCTCCCACGGGCGGGTGATCGCCGTGAGCACGACGGAGCCGATCAGCAGGCCGTACGCGCTGACCGCGATGGGGTCGACCGGGCGGTCGCCCCGGCTGCCGGCGTCGGCGAGGACGAAGTAGCCGACCTGGCAGCAGGCGGCGCCGAGGGCGAAGAGCACGCCGAGGGCGTCGAAGCTCAGCCCGTTCCAGACCTCGACCACGCAGGCCAGTCCGGCGACGGCGACGGCGGCGCCGATCGCCGCGCCCCGGGTGATCGGCCTGCGCTGGACGAACTTGACGTACCCGATGAGCAGCGGCGGGCCGAGGTACTCGATCAGCAGGGCGACGCCGACCGGGATGCGGGATATCGCGGCGAAGTAGCAGGCCTGGACGCCGGCCACGGCGAGCAGGCCGAAGCCGAGGAGCAGGCCGGGGCGGCGCAGGACGGCGTGCCGGTGCTTGTAGGCGAGCGGGAGCAGGACCAGGGCGGCGCCGGTCACCCGGAGCCAGACCACGTGCAGTGGCGAGAGCCCGGCCTCGATCAGCGGTTTCGCGGCGGTCCCGGAGCCTCCGAAGGCGAAGGCGGAGACCAGCGCGAGGGTGAGGCCGAGGGATCGGGCCCGGGAGCCGACGAGGGGAGGATTCGCTCTGTGCACCGACGCATTGTGACAGTCGTACCGGTGATTATGTAAGGCGCCATTCCGGCATTTGGTCCTGAGGTGAACTGTCCGCGGCGGCGGGTTCACAGCAGGTCCCCGCACCCTCCGACCAGGCCCGCCCCCCTTCGACCAGGCCCTCCCCGGAGCACCCGGCACCCTCGGGCCCCCGCCCTCCCGGAGCACCCGGCCCCGGACCGCCCGGCGGGACGACGCCCCCGCCCTACGGCGCCCCGACCGCCGCGCCCGTGGGCTGGGGGGCCGTGGTCGGACCGGTGGTCGGGGCCGTGGGCCAGGTGGGCCGGGTGGGCCGGGTCGGGGCGGTCGGCTGCGGGGAGGGGCCGGGGCGGGTCGGCGCGGTGGTCGCGCCGCCGTTCGGGCGGGAGCCGCCGGTGCCCGCGCCCGACGAGCCGCCCGTCCAGCCGTTCGGCCAGCCGCCCGTGCCGCCGGAGGGGGTGCCGGACGGGGCCGGGGCCGACGGCGTGGCCGAGGGGGTGGTCGACGGGGTCGCGGTCGGGGTGGAGGAGTCGGTGTAGGTGTCGGGCTCGGCGGCCGCCACCGACGGGAAGTCCTTGACCGGCTGGCCCTTCAGCGCCGCCTTCATGTAGGCGGTCCAGATCTGTGCGGGGTACTGGCCGCCGGCCGCGCCGTCGATGCCGCCGGTGCCGCTGAGGCTGACCTGGGCGCCGGTGGCCGGGTCCTGGCCGAACAGGGCGACCGAGGTCACCAGCTCGGGCGTGTAGCCGACGAACCAGACCGACTTCTGGTCGTCGGTGGTGCCGGTCTTGCCCGCCGCCGGGCGGCCGAGTGCCTTCGCCCGCCAGCCGGTGCCGCCGGGGTCGCTCACCACGCCCTCCAGCACGGCGGTGACCCGGTTGGCGGTGTCCTCGCCGATCGCCTGGGTGACCTTGCGCTCGGGCAGCGGGAGCTTCTCGCCCTCGCGTTCCACGGACTGCACCAGCCAGGGGGTGATCTGCCGGCCGCCGTTGTCCAGGGTCGCGTAGACGCCGGCCAGGTCGAGCGCGCTGGGGGTGGCGGCGCCGAGCGGGATGGACGGGACCGGGTCGAGGCCGGGGGTGCCGCCGGGGAGGCCGAGCGCGACGGCGGTGTCCCGGACCTTCTGCAGCCCGGTGTCCTGGGCGAGCTGGGCGAAGACCGAGTTCACCGACCAGTCGGTGGCCTGCTGCAGGGTGACCTGGCCGTAGTCCTTGTCGCCCTCGTTCGGCGGCGCGTACGGGACGCCCTTGCCGCCGCGGACCTTGCGGCCGCTGGTGCCGTCGTAGACGGTGCGCGGGGTGACGGTCCGGCCGTCCTGGGTCTTCGCCCCGTTCTCCAGGGCGGCGGCCAGCGCGATCGCCTTGAAGGTGGATCCGGCCTGGTAGTCCCGCCGGGTGGCGTTGTCGATGTAGTGCTTGGTGTAGTCGACGCCGCCGTACAGGGCGACCACGGCGCCGGTCCGCGGGTCGACGGAGACGGCACCGGCCTGGGCGGCGGCGTCCTTCTTCCGGGTGTCCGGCTTGAGGTGGTCGGTGAGCTGGGCCCGTACGGCGTCCTGGAGGGCCTGCTCGCGCGCGGCGTCGACGGTCAGCCTGATGGTGTAGCCGCCCTTGGCGAGCTCCGACTCGTCGATGATCCCGTTGGCGGTGAGGTACTGGGTGGCCGCGTCGACCAGGTAGCCGGCCTGGCCGGACAGGCCCGGGTTGGCCTGCGGGTCCCGCACCTCGGGGAAGGCGGTGGCGGCGCGCTCCTCGGCGGGGAGCCAGCCCTCCTTGACCATGCCGTCCAGGACGTAGTTCCAGCGGTTCACCGCGTTCTGCTTGCCGACCGGGGTGGCGGTGGCCACGTCGTAGGCGCTCGGGGCGTTGAGCAGGGTGGCCAGGTAGGCGCCCTGGGCGGTGTTCAGGGCGGCGGCGTCGACGCCGAAGTACGCCTGGGCGGCGGCCTGGATGCCGTACGCGCCGCGCCCGTAGTAGGAGGTGTTGAGGTAGCCGGCGAGGATCTCGTCCTTGGACTCGGTGGCGTCCACCTTGATGGCTATGAAGAGTTCCTTCACCTTGCGGCTGATGCTCTGCGTCTGGTTCAGGTAGGTGTTCTTCACGTACTGCTGGGTGATGGTGGAGCCGCCCTGGGTGCCCTGGCCCTTGGCGGTGTTCACGGCGGCGCGCAGCAGGCCCTGGACGTTGACGGCGCCCTCGCCGTAGAAGTTGCGGTCCTCGGCGGCGAGTGCGGCGTGCCGGGCGGCGGGGGAGACCTTGTCCAGGGGGACGTTCTGCCGGTTGGTCTGGCCGGTCCGGGCGATCACCGAGCCGTCCTGGTAGAGCCAGGTGTTGCTCTGGGCGGTCGCGGCGGCGTGCGCGTCGGGGACCCTCACCAGGGCGATGCCCAGCGCGAACAGCCCCACGCCGAGCAGCAGGGAGGCTGCGAGGCCGGCCAGGGTCATCCGCCAGGTCGGGACGACCCGGCGCCATCCGGTGCGCCGGGTCCGTCCCGGGCTCCCGCCGGTGACGGAGGGGAGGGCGGAGGAGTACGGGGCGTCGGGTCGCTGGCTGCCGCTCCGGGCGTTACGGGACAAAAGCGGCGGCCTTTCCTGCGGTCGGACGGGGCCGGGCGGGCCCCGTACGGACGGATTGCTCGGGGGTGGACTACCCCGTGCGTCGGCGACCGCCGAGGGCGGTGACCACTGCCGTGCCGGGTACGGGGCGTTCGTCCCGCTTTCCCGGTGTACATCGCCGAACGTGCCATGTGGGCGGGTCTGTGCCGCCCGGGCCCGAAGCGAGACGGACATCACAGGGCATCAGTGGGCATGGCGTGCAAATCGGGCACGCGAGGGCGCAAAAAACCGGAGAGCCCCTCGCTGATGCGAGAGGCCCTCCGTGTCTGTGCGCCGCCAGGGACTCGAACCCCGGACCCGCTGATTAAGAGTCAGCTGCTCTAACCAACTGAGCTAGCGGCGCCTGCTGACCTGGAGAACAATACACGGTTCCGGGGCGGCCTCGTACCACCCGGACGTGAACCGGGCGTTTCCCGCCGCTCTAGGGTGGGAAACGTGCCCAGAACCCGGCTCGCCGTCACCCTCCTGCTGCTGCTCAGCGCGGTGGCGTACACCGCGTGGGTGCTGGAGGTGGTGCTGAGTACTGGCCTCGATCCGGTGCAGGCGTACATCAGCGAGCTCGCCGCGGAGGACCAGCCGCTGGGCGGGCTCTTCCGGGCCACCGACCTGGTCGCCGGCCTCGCCGTGCTCGCCGCCGCCCTGACCGCCCTGGCCTCGCCGGGCACGTCGGCCCCGCCGACCGTCCAGACCCCGGCGGCCATCCGGAGCACGCCGACCGCGCCGACCGCGCCGACCCCGGCGGTGCCGAGGGGGCTCACCGGTGGATGGCGCAGGCCCTGGGCCACGGTCGGCTGGGCGGCGCTCGCGCTGTTCGGCGCCGCCACCGCCGCGGACTCCCGGCTGCCGCTCAGCTGCGCGCCGACCAGCGACGAGGAGTGCGCCGCCCGCGAGACCGCCGGCCTGGTGCCCGCCACCCACACCGCGCACGCCGTGACCAGCAGCCTGGCCATGGCGGGGGCGCTGCTCGCGCTCACCGCGCTCACGGTGGCGGCCCGCCGCTACGGCTGGTGGACGCCGGTGCGCCGGTTCGGGCCGTGGCTGCTGGCCGCCGAACTGCTGGCGACCGGCTGGAGCCTGGCCGCGATCGCCGCCTTCGAGGCCGGCCACGGCAGCTGGTCGCTGGGGGCCGGCCAGCGGCTCCAGGTGCTGTTGGTCGCGTTCTGGCTGGCGCTGCTGGCCCTGGGTGTCTCGGGCGGGGAGGATCCGCCGCGGTCGCTCGTTCACCGGACGGCCGACGGCGACGAGCGGCCCGCCGGCCACCGGGAACACGATGGCTGCGAGGGCCGCGCCGGACACCGGGAGCACGGCAGCGGCGAGGACGGGACCGAGAGGCGGACACCGGCATGATCGGCAGCAGCGCGGACGCCCCCGGCGTGGACGCCGGAGGCCCGGAGACCGCCCCCGGGGCCCGCTGCGTCCTCGTCGACGGCATCCCGCTGCACGTCCGCCGCGAGGGGAGCGGCCCGGTCTGCCTGCTCAGCGGGGGGCTCGGCAGCAGCTGGTTCGACTGGGACCCGGTCCTCCCCTTCCTCACCCCGCACCGCACCGTGATCCGTTTCGACCGCCCCGGGTACGGGCTGAGCGCCCCCGAACCGGCCGGACGCCCGGTGGCGACCGCCGCCGGCGAGGCCGAGCGGATCCGCGGCGTGCTGGACGCGCTGGACGTCCGGGAGCCGGTCACGGTGGCCGGCCACTCGATGGCCGGGTTCCACGTGGAGGCCTTCGCGCGGCTGCATCCGGCGCGGACGGCGGGCCTGGTGCTGCTGGACGGCAGCGTGGAGTCCGCGCCCCGCCCGCTCCCGGCGCCCGGGCTGCGGGACCTCGCGGCCCGTACGGCCGCCGCCGCGGCCACCGCCGTCGCCGTGCCGTACCTGCTGGGGCCGTCCGCGCGCCGACTGGTCGCCAGGGCGGCGACGGTACGGGGGGAGGACCTGGCCCCGGCGCCGCTGGTGCGCCACTGCTACCGGACCGGCCGGTCGCTGCGGGCGCTGCTGCGGGAGAACGCGCGCTACCTCGACATGGCCGCCGAGCTGGACGGGCTGCGCCGGGACGCCCCGCTGTCGGACGGCCTGCCGGTGACCGTGGTCGCGGCCGACGGCGGTGGCGGTGGCCGCCGGACCGCGGACTGGCTCGGCCGTCAGCGGGAGCTCGCGGCCCTGCTCGGCGGGGACTTCCGCACCGCCGTCCCGGCCGGGCACCTGCTGATGTTCGACCGCCCGGACACGGTGGCCTCGGCGATCCTGGACACCCGCTGACCCGATGCCGCCCAGTGCCGGAAACGCCGGGAGCGCCGGAAACGCCGGAAGGCCCTCCGCTCTCGCGAAGGGCCTTCCGGCTGTCTGTGCGCCGCCAGGGACTCGAACCCCGGACCCGCTGATTAAGAGTCAGCTGCTCTAACCAACTGAGCTAGCGGCGCCTGCTGACGTGGAAGACATTACACGGCGCCGAGCCGATTCGCCGAATCGATGGCGGCCCCTCACTCCGGGTGACCGGACCCTCGGGCCTCCGGGTGACCGGGAGCTCAGGCCCTCGGGTAGGCCCCCGGGTGGTGGCAGGCCGCCGCGTGGTCGTCCGTGCCGCCGGGCTCCGGGGCGACCGCCGTGAGCGGCGGTGTCCGCTGCTCGCAGTCCTCGCGGCGCTCGGCGTCCAGGGCGGCGTCGAGGGCGGCGTAGGCCGGGCAGCGGGACCGGAAGGGGCAGCCGGTGTGGCGGCGGGTGGGGGAGGGCGGGTCGCCGGCGAGGAGGGTGCGCACGCGGGCCCGTTCGGCGGCGGGGTCGGGCAGCGGGACGGCGGAGAGCAGCGCCCGGGTGTAGGGGTGGCGGGGGTGGTCGAAGACGGCGGAGACCTCGCCGTGTTCGACCGTCCGGCCGAGGTACATCACGCTGACCCGGTCGGCGAGGTGCCGGACCACCGAGAGGTCGTGCGAGACGAAGAGGTAGGAGAGGCCGAGCTCGGCCTTGAGCGACTGGAGCAGGTTGAGCACCCCGGCCTGGATGGAGACGTCGAGGGCGGAGACCGGTTCGTCCAGGACGAGCAGTCCGGGCCGGACGGCCAGTGCCCGGGCGATCGAGATCCGCTGGCGCTGCCCGCCGGAGAACTGGTGCGGGTAGCGGACGGCGTGGGCCGGGTCGAGGCCGACCTGGCGGAGCAGCTCGGGGACCCTGCGGGCGATCTCCTCGCGCGGGGCGCGCTGGGCGCGCAGCGGTTCGGCGACGATGTCGCCGATCGGCATGCGTGGGTCGAGGCTGGCCATCGGGTCCTGGAAGACGATCTGCAGTTCGGCGCGGAGCCGGTGGGTCTCGGCGCGGGTGAGGCCGACGACGTCCCGGCCGAGCAGCTCGATCCGGCCGGACTCGGGGGCGGTGAGGTTCAGCAGTTCGAAGAGGGTGGTCGACTTGCCGGAGCCGGATTCGCCGACCAGGCCGAGGATCTCGCCCTGACGGACGGACAGCTCGACGCCGTCCACGGCGTACACCTCGCCGACCCGGCGTTTGAGGACGGTGCCCTTGACCAGGGGGAAGGTCTTGGTGAGGCCGGTGACCTCCAGCACCGGGGCGCGTTCGGCGCGGGGGGTGGGCGCGGGGGCGGCGGGCAGGGCGGGGACGGGGTAGACCTCGGCGGGCGCGGGGCGGCGTTCGGCGAGTTCGCCGGCGCGGACGCACGCGGCGAGGTGGGGTCCGGAGTCACCGCCGGGGGCGACCCCGGGAGCGGTCTCCTCCAGCGCGGGTTCGGCGGTGGCGCAGCGCGGTTCGGCGAGCGGGCAGCGGGCGGCGAAGGGGCAGCCGGCGGGCAGGTCGGCCATCGGCGCGGGGGTGCCGGGGATCGGGACCAGCGGGCCGCCCCGGGCGTCCAGCCGGGGGACGGCGCCGATCAGCCCGAGGGTGTACGGGTGGCGGGGGGCCGCGAACAGCTCGTCCACGCCGGCGGTCTCCACGATCCGGCCGGCGTACATCACGGCGACCCGGTCGGCCATGCCGGCGATGACGCCGAGGTCGTGGCTGACCAGGACGAGCGCGGCGCCGGTCTCGCGCCGGGCGGTGCGCAGCACGTCCAGGACCTGGGCCTGGATGGTGACGTCGAGGGCGGTGGTGGGTTCGTCGGCGAGCAGGACGTCGGGGTCGTTGGCGATGGCCATGGCGATCATCGCGCGCTGGCGCATGCCGCCGGAGAACTCGTGCGGGAAGGCGTCCAGGGCCCGGTCGGGGGCGGGGATGCCGACCAGGTCGAGCAGTTCGGCGGCGCGGCGGCGGGCGGTGGCGCGGTCGACGCGCCGGTGGATGCGGACGGCCTCGGCGATCTGGTCGCCGATCCGGTAGACGGGGGTGAAGGCGGAGAGCGGGTCCTGGAAGACCATGGCGATCTCGCGGCCGCGGACGGAGGCGAGTTCGCGGCCGGGCAGGCCGACGAGTTCGCGTCCGTCCAGCCGGACCGAGCCGCGGACCCGCGCGGTGCCGGGGAGCAGGCCGAGGACGGCGAGCGCGGTGACGGACTTGCCGGAGCCGGACTCGCCGACGATGCCGAGGGTCTCGCCGCGCCGCAGGGTGAGGTCGACGCCGCGGACGGCGGGCACCCGGGCGCCGCCGCGCGGCCCGGTGAAGTCGACGTGCAGGTCCCGGACGGCGAGCAGCGGGGTGCCGGCGGCCGGGTGGCCGGCGGCGGGGGTGTCGAGGGTGGTGGTCACGTGCGCTGCTTCCTGAGGGGGAGGGCGGGGTCACCGTCGGAGCGCCGGGACGGCCGGGACGACCCCGACGGCCCGGATGACCCGGACGACCCGGAAGGCCGGGTGCGCCGGGCCCGCCGGGGCCGGCGGGCGGCCTCGGCGGTGGGGTCGAGCGCGTCGCGCAGGCCGTCGCCGATCAGGTTCACGGCGAGGACGAAGAGCACCAGCAGCCCGGCGGCGAAGTAGAAGAGCCAGGGGAAGACCGGTGCCTCGGAGGTGCCGGCGGCGAGCAGGGTGCCGAGCGAGACGTCGGGGGCCTTGACCCCGAAGCCGAAGTAGGAGAGCGCGGTCTCGCTCATCACGGCCCCGCCGACGGCGATGGTGGCGTCGATGATCAGGAAGGAGGCGACGTTGGGCAGGACGTGCCGGGTGATGATCCGCAGCGGGTGCACGCCCATGAACCGCGCGGCGCGCACGAACTCGCGGTCGCGCAGCGAGATGGTCATGGAGCGGACCACCCGGGCGGTGATCATCCAGTTGAACAGGGCGAGCAGCAGGACGAAGGCGATCCAGCCGGTGCTCTTCAGCCGGGGCGAGACGATGGTGATGATCAGGAAGCTGGGGAAGACCAGCATGAGGTCCACCGCGAACATCAGCAGCCGGTCCGGCCAGCCGCCGAAGTAGCCGGCGCAGGCGCCGACCAGCGAGGCCAGCACGGTGGAGAACAGCGCCACCAGCAGGCCGATCACCAGCGACTTCTGCAGGCCGCGCACGGTCTGGGCGAAGACGTCCTGGCCGACCCCGTTGGTGCCGAACCAGTGCTCGGCGGACGGGGGTTGCCGCAGCGCGGTGTAGTCGGGGGCGGCGTAGTCCCAGGGCGTGAGGTACTGGCCGCCGAAGGCGAGGGCGAACAGCAGCAGGACGACGACGGCGCCGGCCACCGCCCAGCGGGCGGCGAGCAGCCGGGCGAGGACGAGCCGGGCGCGCCCGACGGGTCGGGGGGCGGCCGCGGGGGCGGGTCCGGCGGTCTCCGGGAGGACGGCGGTCACGATCGGGCTCCCCCGGGTGCGGTCATGGTCGGGTTCCCTCCGGCGAGGTCGCGGCCGGGTTCCTGCGGTGCGGCCCCTCCGGCGCGGCCGGGCTCCTGCGGTGCGGTCATGTCGGGCGCCCTCCGGTCAGGTCCGCACGCGCGGGTCGAGGGCGGCGTGCAGGGTGTCGGCGAGGAAGCCGGAGGCGAGGACGACCACGGCGGCGAACAGGTTGACCGCGACGACCGAGTTGACGTCCTGTTCGTTGATCGACTGGATGAACCACTCGCCCGTGCCGTGCCAGCCGAAGATGGTCTCGGTGAAGGCGGCGCCGGTGAAGATGCCCAGGAAGCTGTAGGCGAACATCGTCGACATCGGGATGATCGCGGTGCGCAGCCCGTGCTTGAGCAGGGCGCGGCCGCGGGTGAGGCCCTTGGCCTCGGCGGTGCGCAGGTAGTCGGAGCCGAGCACGTCGAGCATGGTGCCGCGCTGGTAGCGGCTGTAGGTGGCGAGGCCGCCGAGGGCCAGCGAGAGGGTGGGCAGCAGCAGGTGCAGCGCCCAGTCGGCCAGGTGGGCGCCGGGGCCGCCGGTGAGGCCGGGGGTCTCGTAGCCGGTGAAGGGGATGACCTCGTGGCCGGCGACGTCCTTGGCGGCGATGGCGCCGTTCTTGAGGAAGAGGGCGACCAGGAAGACCGGGGTGGAGAGCAGGACGAAGGAGAAGACGGTGAGGGCCCGGTCGGAGAGGCGGTACTGGCGCACCGCGCTCCAGGCGCCGGCGGCGACGCCGAGCAGCATGCCGAGCAGGGAGCCGATCAGCAGCAGCCGCAGGGAGACCCCGACCCGGCGGCCGAAGTCGTCGGCGACCGGGGTGTCGTGGATGGTGCGGCCGAGGTCGCCGTGGAGCACCAGGTCGCCGGCCCAGCGGCCGAAGCGTTCGACGACCGGGGTGTGGTCGTTGAGGTTGAGCGCGGTGAGCTGGCGTTCCACGGAGGCGGCGGCCGGGCGGGGCACCTTGGCCTCGAAGTAGGTGCGCGGCTGGAGCGCGGAGGCGGAGAGGGCGTACGCCAGGAACACGGCGGCGACCAGCAGGACCGCGTAGTAGGCGAGGCGTTTCGCCAGGTAGCGCAGCATCAGCGGCCGCCCGGGACGGGGGCGGGACCGACGCGTCTGGTGGGCATCGGATGGTGGCCTTCGGTCGGGGGCCCGTACGGCGTTCCGGGTGGGTGTTCCGGACGCCGGATCGGGCGGTGAGGGAAACCTGCAGGTCGGAGTCTTGCACCGGTGCACGGCCGGGGTGTTGCGGTGGCGTTGCGGCGTGTGTCGTTCCGATCAGGTGTGAACTCGCCCCCCTGTTCGTGGAACTGATCGACTGTTACGTTCGGCTCGGCGGCCCCGACTTGGCTGCCCACGATCAAGCCTCGCCACACCTCGCGACGCGCGCAACCCTCACAACTCGTCGATCTCACGGGGAGAACCCTCATGGACGCTTCCAGCACGCCCCGACGCCGTCTCGGCCGGGCGGCCGCCCTCGCCGCGGCCGTCGCCCTGGCGGTGACCGCCTGCGGTTCGGGCGGGGGGTCGGCCGGTGACGTGGCGAAGAGCGAGCCGCCGGGGCACGGCGCCAACGACGTCAACGCGCGGCCGCTGGACCAGGTCAAGGACGGCGGCGAGCTGCGGCTGCCGCTGTACCAGTGGATCACCCAGTGGAACCCGTTCCAGGTCGACGGGCGGTACGGCGACGCGGTCGACATCATGCGCGCGCTGGAGCCCAACCTCTTCACCACCGACGGCAGCGGCACCTTCAAGCCGGTCGCCGACTACCTGCTGGACGCCAAGGTCACCTCCACCTCGCCGCAGGTGGTGACGTACCGGCTGAACCCCAAGGCCAAGTGGTCGGACGGCAAGCCGCTCGGCCACCTGGACTTCAAGGCGGACTGGGAGGCCAGCAACGGGAAGAACCCGGCGTACAACATCGCCGACTCCGCCGGCTACGAGCTGATCTCCGCGGTCGAGCAGGGCGCCGACCCGAGCGAGGTGAAGGTGACCTTCTCGGAGCCGTACGCGGACTGGCAGAACCTGTTCCGGCCGCTGATCCCGGCGGCCGGCATCGCCACCCCGGAGGACTTCAACAAGGGCTGGGTCGAGAAGATCCCGATCACCGCCGGCCCGTTGAAGGTCGGCACCGCCGACAAGACCGCGCAGACGCTCACGCTGGTGCCGGACCCCAACTGGTGGGGGCAGAAGGCCAAGCTGGACAAGGTGACCTTCCGGGTGATGTCCCAGTCGGCGACCACCCAGGCCTACCTGAACAACGAGATCGACCTGGCCACGGCCGGCACCGCCACCGCGTACGGGCAGCTCAAGGACGCCAAGGACACGGTCATCCGCAGCGCCAGCCCCTGGGACGAGGTGCACATCTCCTTCGGCGGGGGCGGGCCGCTGGCCGACCCGAAGGTGCGCCAGGCGCTGGGGAAGGCGCTGGACCGCTCCTCACTGATCAAGATCGCCAACAACGGCGTGCCGGTGGAGTTCAAGCCGCTCGGCAACCACATCCTCATGCCCAACCAGGTGGGCTACCGGGACAACTCCGGCGAGTGGGCCAAGTTCGACCTGGCCGCGGCGAAGAAGCTGCTGGACGAGGCGGGCTGGAAGGAGGCCGGCGCCGGGCAGCCGCGCACCCGGGACGGGCAGCAGCTGACCCTGCACTGGGTGTTCAACGACGCCGCCGCGCAGGCCCAGGTGGACCTCGCCACCGCCGCGCAGTCGATGTGGCTGGCGGCCGGGGTCAAGGTCGAGATCGACAAGGTGCCGGGCAACGACTTCTTCGCCAAGTACGTGAACCCGGGCAAGTTCGACATCGCCAGCTGGCGCAACACCGACTCGTTCCCGCTCTCCACCAGCCTCGTCAACTTCCGCCTGCCGGTGGGCGACAACGTGTTCGGCAACTACTCCAAGCTCGGCACGCCCGAGATCGACGCGCTGCTGAAGAAGGCGGCCGGCACGCTCGACCCGGCCGAGGCGGCCGAGCTGTACAACCAGGCCGACGCCAGGATCTGGGAGCTGGGCCACACCGTGGAGCTCTACCAGCGGCCGACCGTGCTGGCGACCCGCAAGGGGCTGGCCAACTACGGGGCCTTCGGGCTGGCGAGCACGGAGTACGCCAAGGCGGGCTGGGAGAAGTAACGGCCTCCTCGGCGGGGCGGGGCCGGTGGGCGCGGGTGCTGGCGGGCAGCGCGGTGATCGCGGGGCCGGTGGTGGACGGGCGCGGCCGGGGGCGGTACCGCCGCCCCCCGATGCCCTGCCACCGGCCTTGACCTTCCGCGTTGCCCGCAGGCCGCCCGTGTCGTCGGTCCCTTCCGGATCCGTTGTCCTGCCCTGCTTCCGACGGGGGAAGAATCTAGCGGGGTGCACCGGCCGGCCGCGGTGTGCGGCACGCGGGGGACGGCAAACCGTCCGCGCTGTCACCCGGTTCGCGCACCTCGCCGTCAACTGGCGCTGACGGCAGGGCAAAATGGGACAGAACGGCACGAGTGGCGTGATCCGAAAGGGGGGCCCGGGGTGCGTGCACCACGGGCCGGGCGCTGCCAGGATGCGGCGGGAGGCCCGTCCGAAACCCGGCGGCGCCCCGCACCCGCAGCCGGGCCCGTACCCGCCCCGGCACCCGCGGAGCCCGCCCCCGCACCCTGGAGCACCGGCCATGAGCAGCGAGTCAGCCGCCGAACCCCACCGCCGCCACCGGGATCCGCGCCCGGTGCGCCGGATGGTCCCGCGCAGCCGGGACGAGCCGCACCGGACCGCCACCCCGCTGGAGCTCTTCTTCGACCTCTGCTTCGTGGTGGCGATCGCCCAGGCCGGCCGGGAGCTGGCCCACGACCTCGCCGAGGGGCATCCCGGCGACGGCCTCGGCGGCTACGTGCTGGCGTTCTTCGCGATCTGGTGGGCGTGGATGAACTTCACCTGGTTCGCCTCCGCCTACGACTGCGACGACGTGCCGTACCGGGTCACCACCCTGGTCCAGATCTCCGGCGTGCTGGTGCTGGCCGCCGGGGTGCCCCGGATGTTCGCCGACCAGGACCTCACCCTCGCGGTGACCGGCTACGTGGTGATGCGCCTCGCCATGGTCACCCAGTGGCTGCGGGCGGCGGCCAGCGAGGAGGGCCTGGCCCGCGCGGTGGCGCTGCGGTACGCGATCGGCATCAGCGTCTGCCAGGTGGGCTGGGTGCTGGTGCTGCTGGTGCCGGACGACGTGCGGCCGTACCTGATCGCGCTCGGCGTGGTCGCGGAGCTGTCCGTGCCGGTGATCGCCGAGCTGCGCACCCGCACGCCCTGGCACCCGCACCACATCGCCGAGCGGTACGGGCTGTTCACCCTGATCGTGCTGGGCGAGACGGTGGCCGCGGCGACGGTGGCCGTGCAGTCGGCGGTGGACGAGCACGAGGAGCTGGGCGGGCTGCTGACGGTGGCGTTCGGCGGTCTGCTGATCTGCTTCTCCGCCTGGTGGATCTACTTCGCCCGGCCGGTGCACGAGCACCTCGTCTCCAGCCGGCGGGCCTTCCTCTGGGGGTACGGGCACTACCTGGTGTTCGGCTCGGCGGCGGCGATCGGCGCGGGCCTGGAGGTGGCGGTGGAGTCGGCGGTCCACAAGGCGCACGTCTCGGTCACCGCCGCGACCGCGGCGGTGACCGTCCCGGCGGCGCTCTACCTGTTCACGGTCTGGCTGCTGCACGCCAGGCACGTCAAGACCGGCGCCGCGCAGGCGCTGCTGCCGGTCGCCGCGGCGGCGGTGCTGGCCTGCACCGCGGCGGGGGAGGCCGGGGTCCTGCTGGCGGGCCTGGTCAGCGCGGCGACGGTCGCGGTCGGGGTGGTGCTGCACGCCCGCGAGTGAGCGGCGTCGAGCAGCGGCCGCTCGTTGCGCAGCAGCCAGGCGAGGTACCCGGGGTTGGCCCGGGCGAGTTCCAGGTAGGCGGCGCGCAGCTCCCCGTACAGGGCCTCCAGGGCGGGCGGGTCCAGCGCGCGGGGCCGCCAGACCAGCAGCAGCCGGACGGCCAGCGGGTCGCCGTGGACCGGGCGCACCACCGTGCCGGGCGGCGCGGCCGAGGTGGGCTGGCAGGGGCGGACGGCCTCGCCGGAGGCGACCAGTTCGGCGGCGGTGGCGTTGTCGCGCACCTGCACCACGTGCGGGTTCAGCCCGGCCTCGGTGAACACCCGGCGCATCGCGGCGTACTCGTGGTCGGCGGTCGGGTCGACCATCCAGGTGTCCTCGGCGAGGTCGGCGAGGCGCACGACGGTACGGGCGGCGGCCGGGTGGCCGGCGGCGAGGGCGACGTACTGGGGCTCGCGGGCGAGCAGCACCCGGTGCTCGGCCTCGGGCGGCACCCGCAGCGGGAAGCCCTCGCTCTCGTGCACGAAGGCCACGTCCAGCTGGTCGGCGGCGACCATCCGCAGCAGGGCGTTGGCGGAGATGTCGACGTGGATGGTCGTCCCGGTCTCCGGTAAGCGCTCGTGGACGCGGCGCAGCCAGGCCGCCACCGCGCGGCTGCCGACGCTGCCGATGCGCAGCCGGCTCTCCTTGCGGTCGCCGGCCGCCTCGCGGGCCTCCTGGCGGGCGGCGGCGACCAGGGCGGCCATCTCGCCGATGATCGGCCGGGCCCGGGACAGCACCGAGTGGCCGAGCGCGGTCGGCAGGCTGCCGGTCTGCTCCCGGGTGAACAGGGTGCCGCCGACGGCCCGTTCGATCCGGTGGAGCTGGGTGGTGACGGAGGGCTGGGTCATGCCGAGCTGCTGCGCGGCCTTGCGGAGGCTACCGGTGTCGGCTATCGCGCAGAGCACCCGCAGATGTCTCACGTCGAGCTCCACGTCCGGAGCATAACGGCTGAAAGGGGCATGACGCCAGGGACATGACATGTCAGAGGTGGTCCACGGCGGGGGTGTTGGACCGGCGGCAGGGGTATTGGACCGGGCTATCGCCGGTTGACATCATCCGCCGGACGGGCCGGTGACCCAAGCTCTGGACATCGACAGTTCACCCGCCGCCCCGCGGCCGGCCCCCAACCCGGCCTCGGCGACCGTGAATCGGAGCCCCCACATGAACCGCACCGCGCGGACGTTCTCCGCTGCCGTCGGCCTCGCGCTGGCCGCCGGCCTCGCCGTCCTGCCCTCGCAGGCCTCGGCCGCCCCCGTCCAGGGCTACACGCCCTCGGCCCAGGGCACCTCCTACGCCGGCTCGGCCGAGGAGGGCGCCAACAACCAGGCGTTCTACGAGGCCGTGATGAAGTCGGCGCTCGCCAAGCAGGCCGCCAACCCGTACCTCAAGGTCGTCTACGTCACCTATGACGCCAGCAGCGCCCCGACCTTCCGTACCCAGATATCCCAGAGCGCCCAGATCTGGAACGGCTCGGTGCGCAACGTCCAGCTGCGGTCCGGCACCGCCGCCGACTTCAAGTACTACGAGGGCAACGACTCGCGCGGCTCCTACGCGAGCACCGACGGCCACGGCCGCGGCTACATCTTCCTCGACTACCGGCAGAACCGGCAGTACAACTCGCTGCGGGTCACCGCCCACGAGACCGGCCACGTCCTCGGCCTGCCCGACCACTACTCCGGCCCGTGCAGCGAGCTGATGTCCGGGGGCGGCCCGGGCACCTCCTGCACCAACGCCTACCCGAACAGCGCCGAGCGCAGCCGCGTCAACACCCTGTGGGCGAACGGCTGATCCCCCACACCTCGGCGCCGCGGCCCGGTTTCCCGTACGGGGGCCGGGCCGTGGCGCTGACCGGGCCCGTCCCCGGGCGCCTCCACCGGCCGTCGCGGTGCGGCGCCGTCGCCCGGCGGGTGTCGGCGGCGCGTGCGACGATGCGGGCCCGACCGTTCTCCCCCGAAGGTGCCAGCCGTCATGCCGATCACCGTCCCGGACCGTCTCGACGACCTTCCGTACGCCGACCTGCTGCGCCCGCACACCGGCCCGCTGCGCGGCGACGCCCGCTACGACACCGTCCACTTCGACGGCGGCGAGTACACCGACGTCCCGGCCGGCGGGGCGAGCTTCCTGGAGTGCGCCTTCACCGGGGTCGCGCTCAGCGGGGTGAAGCTGCGTCAGGCCCGCTTCAACGAGGTCTGGGCGCAGGCCGGGCGCTGGGTGGCCTGCGAGCTCGTGGACAGCGACTGGCAGGACAGCGCCGTCCTCGGCGGGGTGCTGGCCGGGGTGGCCGCGCACGGCTCGGCGCTGCGCCGGGTGGTCTTCCGCGGCTGCAAGCTGGAGGCGGTCAACCTGCGTTCGGCCGTGCTGCGGGACGTCGTGTTCGAGGACTGCCTGCTGCGGGACGTCGACTTCGGCGACGCGAAGCTGACCGAGGTGTCGTTCCCCGGCTCCACCCTGGAGGAGGTCCGGCTGCGCGGCGCCCGGCTCTCCAAGGTGGACCTGCGCGGGGCGGCGGCGCTGGGCCTGCCGGACGGACCGGAGGGCCTGCGCGGGGCGCTCATCGGCTCCACCCAGCTGCTGGAGCTGGCCCCGCAGTTCGCCCAGGCCCTGGGGATCACCGTGAAGGACCGCTAGGTCCTCGGGCTCCGTCCGGCCGTCCGGCGTTCAGGCCTCCGTCGCCCGGTGACACCCCGGCGAACAGTGCGCCAATCCTGACCGCGGCCCCTGGCAGGGGAGTCGGGGCCCGGTGGAGGATTCAGCGCGATCGATGACGGTGCGACTTGTGTACACAACATCGCGGGCGGAAGGGACGGACGGGTCCGATGGCGGAGCTGAGTCGTAGGAAGTTCATGGCCCTGTCGGGAGCGGCGGCCGCGGGTGCGGCCGTGGCCGGTACGGGCGCCGCCGCGGCCGGTCCGGTGCCGGGCGCCGTCCCCTCGGCGGCGCCGTCGCGGACCGGCACCCTCGCCGACGCGCGGCACATCGTGGTGCTGATGCAGGAGAACCGCAGCTTCGACCACTACTTCGGCACGCTGCGCGGGGTGCGCGGCTTCGCCGACCGCAGCGCCATCCAGATCGCCGGCGGCCACAGCGTCTTCAACCAGCCCAACGGGCTCGGCCGCCAGTACCCCTGGCAGTTCAGCCTCACCAAGCCCGCCGGCGGCGCCGACCCGAAGCGCCTGGCCCAGTGCAACGGCGACCTCGCGCACGGCTGGGGCGACCAGCACACCGCGTGGAACGGCGGCAGGCTGGACTCCTGGGTCCTCGCCAAGGGCAACGTCCGCACCCTGGGCTTCCTCACCCGCGACGACATCCCCTTCCACTACGCGCTCGCCGACAACTGGACCGTCTGCGACGCCTACTTCTGCTCGGTGCTCAGCGCCACCGGCCCCAACCGCACCTACCACTGGAGCGGCCAGATCGACCCGGCCGGCGCCGCGGGCGGCCCGGCGTACGACGGCGGCGACGAGAAGGGCCTGCGCTGGCAGACCTACGCCGAGGCGCTGGAGGCCGCCGGCGTGAGCTGGAAGGTCTACCAGAACGCCGCCGACAACTACGGTGACAACGCCCTGGGCTACTTCTCGCAGTTCACCTCCGCCCCGGCGGGCAGCCCGCTGGCCGTCAAGGGCATGGGCTCGGTGCCCCGGGTGACCGGCCGCACCCCGGACGACATCGTGGCCGCGATCAAGGCCGACGTGCTGGCCGGCACCCTCCCGCAGGTCTCCTGGATCGTCCCCAACCAGGAGGTCTCCGAGCACCCGTACGCCACGCCCGCGGACGGTGCGCACTTCGTCCACAACGTCATCGACGCCCTCAACGCCGACCCGGACGTCTACAATTCGGCCATCCTCCTCCTCAACTACGACGAGAACGACGGCTTCTTCGACCACGTCCCGCCGCCCGCCGCGCCGGCCGGCACCCCCGGCGAGTTCTACAACGGCACCAACATCGGCCTCGGCTTCCGCGTCCCGATGATCGCCGTCTCGCCGTGGAGTCGCGGCGGCTGGGTGAGCTCCGAGATCTTCGACCACACCTCGGTGCTGCGCTTCCTGGAGAAGTGGACGGCCGCGATCGGCCGCCCCGCCGCCGCGCCCCACATCAGTGCCTGGCGGCGCAAGGTCTGCGGCGACCTCACCGGCCTGTTCGACTTCGCCAACCCGGTGTACGGGCTGCCCGCGCTGCCGGCCACCGGCGTGATCGGCATGGCCACCTGCGGCCCGCTGCCCAACCCGGCCCCCGTCGACAACCGGCTGCCCGCCCAGGAGGCCGGCACCCGTCCGGCCCGCGCGCTGCCGTACCAGCCGAACGCCACCCTGGACCGCCTGGAGTTCGGCGCGGCCGGTGCGATCAAGGTGTGGCTGAAGATGGCCAACGGCGGCACCGCGGCCACCCACTTCGCCGCGTACGCCAACGCCCACCGCTCCGGCGGGCCGTGGCAGTACACCGTCGACCCCGGCGGCGCCCAGAGCGACTTCTTCAACTGCGGCACCGCCTACGGCGGCGGCCTGTACGACCTGAGCGTGGTCGGCCCCAACCGCTTCCTGCGCCGCTTCAAGGGCGACGCCACCAAGGCCGGCCGGTACGCGGCCGTCACCGCCTCGTACGCCGTCGAGCCGGGGACCGGCAAGCAGGCGCTCTACCTGGCCCTCGCCAACACCGGCACCACCCCGCTGACCTTCACCGTCACCTCGAACAACTACCGCGCCGACGGCCCCTGGACCTACCAGGTCCCGGCCGGGGGCACGGTCACCGACTTCTTCAACGCGGTCGCCTACACCAACGGCTGGTACGACTTCACGGTCACCGTGAACGCGGACGCCGCCTGGTCGCAGCGGTTCACCGGCCACCTGGAGACGGGGGCCGCCAGCGTCAGCGGCTGAACCCGGGGCGGCGGGCCCGGCCGCCGGGTGCCGCGGTGCGGGTGCGGGTGCGGGGGAAGGGTGTCAGGGTGGTCGGAAGCCCGGCGTTCACCGCGATCCCGGGCGATCCCCGGGCGATTCCGGGAGCGGTGATCCCGAGGAGGGGCCATGGGCCTCAAGGACAGGTTCCAGGAGAAGGCGCACGAGCTCGCCCAGCACGCGAGGTCCGCCCTCGGCCACCGGTCGGAGCGGGCCACGGACGCGGCGCCCGAGCGGGCGGGCCGGGCGACGGTGGCGGGCAGGGCGGCGGAGAGCCCGGAGGAGACCGGCCGGGAACTGCGGAACCGGCCCGACGAGACCGAGGGCCCCTGGTGACCCGTCCCTTCTGAACGGCTGCCGGGCGGCCCCCGTCTGCGGATGCGCCCGCGCGCACCCGGTGTGAGAGTGGGGGCACGGCCCGGTACCCGTCCCGAGGAGGAGTGATGGGCATCTTCGACAGGTTCCGCCACAAGACGCACGAGGCCGCCGGGGACGCCAGATCCTCGGTCGGCGGGAGCCACGAGCAGGACACCCCGGCGATGACCGACGCCGCCCAGCGTGCCGCGATCGCCCATGACGAGGCCGCCGACGCGTTCGACGACGAGGCGACGAAGGCCCGGGAGTTCCAGCAGGAGACCGAACTCACCGAGCGGCAGGCCGAGGAGCGTGCCCGCGAGGACATGACGGCCGAGGGCGACCCCTGGGACTGAGCGCCCTGTGAGCCGGGGCGCGCCCGTGGGCGGGCGCGCCCCTCCGGCATGCCCCGCGCCCGTCCGCTCCCGTGCTCGTTTCACTCCCGCGGCGGCAGCGGCGGCCGGCGCAGGTCGGGCCGCGGGGTGTCCTCCGGCGGGGGCACGGCGGCCGGGATGTCCTCCAGCAGTTCCAGCGCCAGCCGTACGGCGGTGATCAGCTCGGGGTGCTTCCCGCGGGCCCAGTCCAGCGGGGTGCGCAGCACGTGCACGTCCGGCTCCACGCCGTGGTTCTCCACCGACCAGCCGAGCCCGCCGGTGAACCAGGAGGCGTTCTTGGGCACCGAGATCTGGGTGCCGTCGCCGAGGGTGTGCCGGCCGGTCATCCCGACCACCCCGCCCCAGGTGCGGTTGCCGATCACCGGGCCGAGGCCGAGCAGCTTGATCGCGGTGATGATGACGTCCCCGTCGGAGCTGGTGGCCTCGTCGGCGAGCGCGACCACCGGGCCGCGCGGGGCGTTGCGCGGCCAGCGCACCGGCTGCCGGCCACGGCTGAAGTCCCAGGCGAGGACGCGTCGGGTGAGCTTCTCCAGGACGAGTTCCGAGACGTTGCCGCCGGCGTTGCCGCGCACGTCGAGCACCAGGGCGGGCTTGTCGAGCTCCCGGCGCAGGTCCCGGTTGAACTGCGCCCAGCCGGAGCCGCCGAGGTCCGGGATGTGCAGGTAGCCGCACCGGCCGTCGCTGAACTCCCGTACCAGTGACCGGCGTTTGGCCACCCAGTCCTGGTAGCGGATGGGCCGTTCGTCGGTCAGCGGGGTGACCGTGATCCGGCGCGGGGCGTCGTCCGGGCCGGCGTCGCCCGGGCGCAGGGTCAGTTCGACGCTGGTGCCGCCGGTGCCGGCCAGCAGCGGCAGCGGTCCGAGCACCGGGTCGACCGGGCGGCCGCCGACCTCCAGCAGCTCGTCGCCGTCGCGCACCCCGTGGGTGGCCAGTGGCGCCCGGGCCCGCGGGTCGGAGGACTCGCCGGGCAGCACCCGGTCGACCAGCCAGCGGCCGTCCGGGGAGCGGTGGGCGCCCGCGCCGAGCAGGCCGAGCGGCTGCTGGAGCAGCGCCGGGCCCTCGCCGCGCCGGGAGGGGGTGACGTAGGCGTGCGAGGTGCCGAGCTCGCCCAGCAGCTCGCGCAGCAGGTCGGCGAAGTCGTCGGGCCCGGCGACGCGCTCCAGCAGCGGCGCGTACTGCTCGACCAGGGCGGGCCAGTCCAGCCCGGACATGGCCTCGTCCCAGAACTGGTCGCGGACGATCCGGGCCGCCTCGTGGTACGCCTGGCGCCACTCGTCGCCCGGCCGCACGGTGTGGGTGATCCGGCGCAGGTCCACGGTGGTGCCGGCGGAGGGGGCGGTGACCGGGACGATCCGCAGGCTGCCCGCCGAGTACACGGCGATCGAGCCACCGTCGCCGGAGACCGCGTAGCCGTCCAGCTTGTCGACCAGGGTGCTGCGGGTGCCCCGGGCCAGGTCGAAGTACTCCAGCGAGGGCCGCCCCGAGGTCTCCTCCGGGCCGGTGAAGGTCTGGCCGAGGGTGCCGCTGATCGGCCAGCGCAGCCAGACCAGCCCGCCGCGCACGGCGTCGGTCGCCGAGTACTTGGAGGCGATCACCGGGAACTGCACCATCCGGTCGCCGATGCCCTGCGGGTCGACCCGGACGGTGCCGTCCCCGCCGCCGTCGCCGCGCGACGGGCGGTCCTCGGCGGGCGCGCCGAACGGCGAGGGCGTGTCCGTGGTGAGCGGCACCAGGTACGGGCGGCAGCCGAGCGGGAAGGACAGGTCGCCGGTGTGCACGTCGTGCACCGGGTCGAAGCCGCGCCAGGACAGGAACGCCAGGTAGCGGCCGTCCCGGGTGAACACCGGCTGCTCGTCCTCGAAGCGGCCGTCGGTGACCTCGGTGATCGGGGCCGTCCCGTCCGCCCGGGTGAGCCGGATCCGGCGCAGCGAGCGGCCCGCCACCGGCTGCGACCAGGCCACCCAGTGCGAGTCGGGGGAGAAGCGGGCCGCCGAGACCGGGCCGAAGCCGGAGGCCGCCACCTCGCGGACCTCGCCGTCCTCGCCGGCGACCAGCAGCAGCCGCCCGTCCGAGGTGGCGACGGCCAGGTGCGCGCCGTCCGGGGAGGCGGTCAGCTCCAGCACCCGGCCGATCCGGCCCGGGGCCAGCAGCCGGGGGCGGTGCCTCCCGGAGCGCCCGGAGCTCCCGGGGCGCCCGGCCGGCTCGTGCCCCGGCAGCGGGACCACCTCGATCGCGTCCTCGCCCTCGGCGTCGGTCACCCAGGCCGCCTCGCCGGTGTGCCCGAGCATCACCGGCAGCCTGGTCCGTACGCCCGGGGTGTCGGCGAGCGCCCGGGCCGGGCCCTCGCGGTGGGTCAGCCAGTACTGGCTGCCGCGGACGGTGATCACCCCGGCCCGGCCGGTCTGGTCGCAGGCGAGGTCCTTGACGTGCGAGGCGGCGCTGACCTGGTACGCCCGGCGGCCGGCCCGGGCGCCGCCGAGCGGCACCCGCAGCCGGCGCGGGGCGGGCTCGCCGAGGTTCTCCAGCAGCCAGAGGTCGCCGGCGTGCTGGTAGACGATCCGGACGCCGTCGGTGGCGGCCTCCCGGGCGTAGTAGGAGGCGTGGTCGGTGTGGCGGCGCAGGTCGCCGCCGTCCGGGCGGCAGGAGTAGAGGTTGCCGATGCCCTCGTGGTCGGAGAGGAACGCGATCCGCTCGCCCAGCGGCCCGCCCACCGGCATCGGGGAGGCGAGGTGGCCGCGGTGGTCGGGCAGGATCCGCTCGCCGTCCACCCAGAGGCGGCCGGTGGCGCCGCCCCGGTAGCGCTTCCAGGCGGCCGGTTCGTGCGGGGCGGCGCCGGTCAGCAGCACGGTGTGGGCGCGGCTCATCTGCGCGTCACCCACCGGGCCCCAGGGCATCCGGCGGGGCGGTGAGCCGTCCGGGGGCAGCGCGTGCGCCCAGGTGTAGTGGCCGAAGGGCTCGTGGAACGAGGTCACGGCCAGCACCTCGCCGTCCGGCAGCCAGCCGCGGACCCGGGTGTCCTGGCTGCCGAAGTGGCTGAGCCGGGCCGCCTCGCCGCCGTCCACCGGGGCCGTCCACACCTCGGGGGCGAGCGTCTGCCAGCTCGTCCAGGCGAGGGTGCGGCCGTCGGGGGAGAGCCGGGGGTGGCTGACCCGGGTGCGGTCGCAGCTGACCCGCCAGGCGCGGCCGGTGTCGGCGTCCCGGCCGGTCTCCAGCGGGGCGACCCAGACGTCGTCCTCGGCGGTGAAGGCCAGCAGGCCACCGCGCAGGTGGGGGTATCGGAGGTAGCCGGGCGCCGTCACCCTCCCATCGTTCGACGGGTCGTCACGGTCGGCAACCGGAGCGGCTCCGCACGGCCGGAGTACCGGTCTGGACCATTGACAGCGCACGGTCGTATCCACTTCAGTGGTCTAGTCCTAGGTCTAGTCCAACTCGTACGGCTGCCCGGGCCGAAGACCCCACCGGCACGGGCCCCCACCGCACATCCCGGCACCCCGGACGGACCGCGGACGTCCCCCACACACCGCGCCCCGCAGGAGTCCCCGCATGCGCAGAACAGCACCCGTCGCCCCCACGTCCCACCGCCGCCCCGGCGGCCGGCTGGTCGCCGCCGGCACCGCCTCCGTGGTCGCCGCCGCCACCATGGTCGGCCTGACCCTCGGCCTCGCCGCGCCCGCCTCGGCCGGCGAGTTCCTGGTCAACGGCGGCTTCGAGAGCGGCAACCTCGGCCCGTTCAGCTGCACCGGCAACACCGGCAGCGTCGTCACCGGCCAGGCCCGCACCGGCAGTTACGCCCTCGCCGCGGCCGCCTCCGCGAGCGACACCGCCAAGTGCGTCCAGACCGTCCAGGTCGCCCCCAACACCACGTACACGCTCAGCGCGTACCTCAAGGGCTCGTACGTCTACCTCGGCGTCGACGGCGGCACCAGCACCTGGACCCCCGGCACCGGCGGCGCCTACCAGAAGCTCAGCGTCAGCTTCACCACCGGCGCCAACCAGACCAGCGCCACCGTCTACACCCACGGCTGGTACGGCCAGGGCACCTACTACGCCGACGACGTCTCGCTCGACGGCCCCGGCGCGCCCAGCCCCACGCCGACCGCCACCACCACGGCCACGGCCACCGCGACCGCGACCGCTACGGCCACCGCGACCGCCACGGCCACCGCGACGGCGACCAGCACCTCGACGCCCACCACCCCGCCCGGCGGCCCGCACGCCCTGGTCGGCTACCTGCACGCCAGCTTCGCCAACGGCGCCGGCTACACCCGGGTCGCCGACATCCCCGACTCCTGGGACTTCATCAATCTCTCCTTCGGCGAGCCCACCTCGGTCACCTCCGGCGACATCCGGTTCAACCGCTGCCCGGTCACCGAGTGCCCGACCGTCGAGTCCGACGCCGACTTCAAGGCCGCCATCGCCGCCAAGCGCGCCCAGGGCAAGAAGGTCCTGATCTCCATCGGCGGCCAGAACGGCCAGGTCCAGCTCACCACCACCGCCGCCCGCGACACCTTCGTGAGCTCGGTCTCCGCCATCATCGACAAGTGGGGCCTCGACGGCCTCGACATCGACTTCGAGGGCCACTCGCTGTCCCTGCAGACCGGCGACACCGACTTCAAGAACCCGACCAGCCCGGTCATCGTCAACCTGATCTCCGCCATCAAGACCCTGAAGGCCAAGTACGGCCCGAACTTCGTCCTGACCATGGCGCCGGAGACCTTCTTCGTCCAGCTCGGCTACCAGTACTACGGATCCGGCCCCTGGGGCGGCCAGGACCCGCGCGCCGGCGCCTACCTCCCGGTCATCCACGCGCTGCGCAACGACCTCACCCTGCTGCACGTCCAGGACTACAACTCCGGCTCCATCATGGGCCTGGACAACCAGTACCACTCGATGGGCGGCGCCGACTTCCACGTCGCCATGACCGACATGCTCCTCAAGGGCTTCCCGGTCGCCGGCAACACCAACAACGTCTTCCCCGCCCTGCCCGCCACCAAGGTGGCCATCGGCATGCCCGCCACCACCCAGGCCGGCAACGGCTGGGTCTCCAGCACCGAGGTCAACAAGGCCCTCGACTGCCTCACCAAGCTCACCAACTGCGGCACCTACACCCCCAAGGCCGGTGCCCAGCCCACCCTCCGCGGCCTGATGACCTGGTCCATCAACTGGGACCAGTACGGCGGCCGCGAGTTCTCCAAGAACTACGACAAGTACTTCGGCTGACGGTAAGGACCGGACACCGGAACACGTCGGGGCGCCCGCGCGGCGTCCCGACGTGTTCCGGGCCGACCCGGTCAGTGGACCCGGGCCGCTTCCTCGGTGGCGCCTACTAGCGGGCGCCCTTGACGTTGGGCTGCGTCTTCTGGTTGTAGATCTCCTTGCCGTCCGCGTTGAAGGCGTGGACGTAGGGGGCCGGGGGGCGGGAGTTCCCGTCGTGGCCGGTGGAGATGGCCGCGGTGTGGACGAACGCGCCGCCCGCCATGACGGCCGGGTACTGCGTGGGGTCGTCGCCGTAGCTGATGGTGACCTTGGCGACGTCGGGTGTGTAGTGCCCGGCGCCCAGTGAGAGGTGCTGCCCCGCACCGGCCGGCGTGCTGAAGCTGTCGAAGAACTCGATCAGGTGACCGGTGCCCCACAGGCGGTCGTTGATGAACGTCGCGGGGACGGACCTGCTGGTGCCCTTGTTGCCCTTCGACTCGCACTGCACGTACTGCTCGGCGGAGTTGACGGCGACGACCACGCCGTCGGTGTCCGCCGAGGCCACGGGAGTACGGACCGCGATCACCGCGTGGTACTGCGACGCCTCGGAGCCCAGGCAGGAGGTCAGGATCCGGGCGACGGCCTTGGCGTCGATCGGCGTCGTGCTCGTGCTGGTCACGGTGAAAGCGCCCGGGGTGGCAGTCGGACGGGTGACGGACGGGCCGCTGCCGGGGACCACCGAGGCGCCGGCCGAGCCGGCGGTGGGCGCCGGGGCGGCGGGCGCAGCGGCGGGCGCGGCGTGGGCCGTGGGGGTGGGCGTGGAGGCGCCGGTCGCGGCGGTGGCCATTCCCCCCGCGGTCGCGATGGCTGCGACGGTGGCGGCGGTGAGCATGATCGGGCGGATACGCATGAATCCGTGTCCTTTCCTGCCGGGCGTCCGGTTGACGCCTGCGCCCCTGTACGCCTCCCGCCGCCCGGCAGGTCGCGCCCCGCGCACGTGATCCAGGTCATAGGCCGCGGCTGCAACCCCGGGGCGGTGCGCGTGCGTACAGGGCGGGAGGCTCCGCCCAGGACGCACGGCTCCACCGCCGCGGCCGAGGAGTGCCTCCTCGCGAGCCGCCTGCGCCGCGAGCCGACGGACAGCCCCGGAAGAGAGGCCTTGATGACGCCACAGGAGTTCGACGCGTTCTACGCGGCGTCCTTCTCCCGCCTGACAGGGCAGCTCTACGCGATGACCGGCAACTGGTCCGAAGCACAGGACGTGGTCCAGGAGGCGTTCATCCGCGCGTGGGACCGAAGGCGCACCTTCGACCCGGGCAACGCCCCGGAGGCATGGATCCGGACCACGGCCCGGCGGCTGGCACTCTCCCGCTGGCGACGTCTGGCCCGGGGCCTGCACCTGGCCGGACGCCACCACCGCCAGGAACCGCCCACCGTCGAGCCGCCCACCGAGGAGCACCTGATGCTGGTCACCGCGCTCCGCGACCTGCCCGAGGCACAGCGGAGCGCCCTGGTCCTGCACCACATGTGCGACCTCTCCGTCGAGCAGGTCGCGGCCGAGACCGGCGCCAGCGTCAGCGCGGTCAAGAGTCGCCTCGCCCGCGGCCGGGCCGCGCTCGCGGCCGGACTCACCGACCGGACCCCGACCAGCGAGGAAGGAAAGCTCCGTGTCTGACCCCGTCCACGACACCCTCGGCGACAGGCTGCGGCAGCTCGGCACGCAGATGCCCGCGCCGACCCTGCCCGCTGCGGAGATCCGCAGACGCGCCGACCGGCGCCGCCACCGCCGGCACGCCCTGGGCGCGACCGCGGCCTGCGCCGCGGCGGCCCTGTGCCTGGCTCTCCCGTTCGTGCCGGACTCACCGGGACCGCAACACTCACCAGGACCACAGCCGGGAGCAGCCACCACGGACGCCTCCCCCGTGCCGGCTTCCCCCCGCCCTTCCCCGGGCGCTTTCACCGTCACGAGCACGAGCACGACGCCGATCGAGGCCGAGGCCGTCGCCGGGATCCTGACGTCCTGCCTGGGCTCCGAGGCGTCGAAGTACCACGCGGTGATCGCGGTCCGTGCTCCCGTGGCCTCGGCGGACACCGACGGCGTGGTCATCGCCGTCAACTCCGCCGAGCAGTACGTGCAGTGCGAGTCGAAGGGCAACAAGGGCACCAGCAGGTCCGTCCCCGCGACGTTCATCAACGACCGCCTGTGGGGCACCGGTCACCTGATCGAGTTCTTCGACAGCTTCAGCTCGCCGGCCGGTGCGGGGCAGCGCCTCTCGCTGGGCGCCGGGCACTACACACCCGAGGTCGCCAAGGTCACCATCAGCTACGGCGACGACCCCACGCAGTACCCGGCCGTCATGGCGGGCGGCGCGTTCGTCCACGCGGCGGCCATCTCCACCGCCCCCGACGGGAGCCCCTTCGCCGCGGCCCCCTACGTCCACGCCTTCAACGCCGACGGCAAGGAGATCTACAACCAGAAGACGCAGCCACAGCGATGATCACTGGAGGTACAACGACAAGCTCAGGGACGTGATCTGTCGTTCCGCCGCAGCCACACCGGAGCTCATGCCAGTTGTGTCGGCTCAGCTCGACAGCAGTGAGTGTGCTCAACCCCATTGCGCTTCCTGACCGTTCCATTCGCGGTGAACCAGAGACAGAGTCCTCGCCGGTGAACATTCATTCCGAGGCGACGCGCCGGGCGGAGGGGTCTCCGCCCGGCGCGTCCGGGTTCAGGCGGTCACCGGACGGCGGAGCGTCGTACGGGGTGAGGACGAAGGAGGAGGCGTCGCCGTCCAGGTCGATGGTCAGCGCGGCGTCGAGGGCCTTGGCCAGACGGGTGAGCAGGGGCAGCGTGGGCACGGAGTCGCCGCCCTCGATGGTGGAGATCTGCGGCTGCGTCATTCCCGCCCGCCGTGCCAGCTCGGCCTGCGACAGCCCGAGCTCGGTACGGCGGTCGTACACGGCCTGCCCGAGCGCGAAGGCATGGCCGGCCTCGACGTACGCCGGGGACTCCTCGACGGACTCGCCCAGGAGCCTTCTGGTCCGGCGCATCCTCCACCGGGAGTGGTTCACGCTTGCACCTCCTTGCTCCGGGGTGGAGTGATTCTTTCAGCCCGGGGCCGAGGTCCGGGGGAGCCTCGTAAGCTGGCTCCGACAGTCCGTGTTCAGCACCGGTGGAGGTCACCGTGAGTACGTCCGATGCCACCTTCGCGTACTCTCGGCGGCCCCGCACGAGCCTGTCGGTCGAGGAGCTGTTGGCGGCGAAGAACACCCGACCGATCCTCTCGCCGGACGACCTGGCGGCCGACACTTTCGAGTCGGAGGAGGAACTGGACGAGTTCCTTGCCTTCACCCGTGCAGAGCGTCACCGCCCAGGTGCCTGAGAGGCACCTGCGGATCCTGGCCGCCGGTCGCCATGGAGCGGCGTGAGGTGAGTTTGTGAACCGGGCGGCGGGTGCGAGGCTGTCAGGCAGGCACGTCATATGCTTGCGCCGGCGCCGGGGTTACCCCTGGGCGACGAACAGGCTTCCGACGGTGACGACGGTCACCGTCGGATCGACGGAAACAGGGAACAGCGCTATGAGCGAGAACAAGAACGCGAACGTCTACTTCGACATCACCATCAACGACGAGCCGGCTGGCCGGATCGTCTTCAAGCTCTTCGACGAGACGGTCCCGAAGACCGCCACGAACTTCCGTGAGCTGGCCACCGGTGTGCACGGCTTCGGCTACGCGGGCTCGTCCTTCCACCGCGTCATCCCGAGCTTCATGCTCCAGGGCGGCGACTTCACCCGTGGTGACGGCACCGGCGGCAAGAGCATCTACGGCGCGAAGTTCGAGGACGAGAACTTCAAGCTGAAGCACGACCGCCCGTACCTGCTGAGCATGGCGAACGCCGGCAAGAACACCAACGGCTCGCAGTTCTTCGTCACCACCATCGTCACCGACTGGCTGGACGGCAAGCACGTCGTCTTCGGCGAGGTCGTCGAGGGCCAGGACCTGGTCAAGAAGATCGAGGGCCTGGGCAGCCAGAGCGGACGCACCAAGGCCAAGGTCACCATCGCCGAGAGCGGCATCGTGAAGTAATCCACGTACGGTGGGGCCAGGGGCCCCGGTCCCGGAACGGCTGATGTTCCGGGACCGGGGCCCTTTGCCGTCCCCGCTTACTGCCAGGCCGCGCGCTGGCCGTGCAGGAGCAGCGGGACCCCCTGGCCGCCGGCGAGGGCCTCCAGGGTCCGGGACGCCTGGGCGGGGCTCATCGCGTTGGGGAGGTCCGCCGGGCGGACCAGACGGGTACCCGGCGGGGTGGCCGTGGCCGTGGTGATCGCGCCGCCGTCGAGGACCAGGGTCAGCCGGCCGCTCTGGCTCCAGTCGACGGCCAGGACCCGGTTCGGCCGGATCGGCAGCCCCGTGAGGGCGTACAGGTGGCGGGCGGCCGCCTCGTGGGGCGGCTCGCCGGGTTCGGCCGTGCCGCCGGGCAGCCGCAGCCCGCTGAGGCCGGGCGGGGTGGTGAGGAGGAGTTCCCCGTGCTGGTTGCGCAGCAGGACGAGGCAGCCGAGGCGGTGGGTGGGTTCGTTCAACGTGCGTTCCTAATCAGGAGATTTGCCGCGGAGGAAGACGGTGACCACCAGCGCCGCGAACAGCAGCCACCAGAACAGCCGCACGGCGGTGGTGAGTTCAGACACGGGTGGCGTCGTCGCGCTCCCGGTTGCGGTTCAGGTCGCGTTCGCGCTCGTAGCGCAGGCCCTTGCGGAGGAGGTCGACGATCCGGGCGATCACCTCGGGCCGGGCGGCACCGAGTTCGATGAGGAACGCGCCGGTGAGGCGCCCGGCCCGCCAGTCGACGGCGGCCGACGGCAACCGCACCCCCGCGAGGGCGAGGACCGCGAGCAGGTCGTCGAACGCCTCGGCGGCGGCCCGCCGGTACTCGGCGGTGGCACGGGTGAGGATCGAGGGCATCAGGACACCGCCGTCCCGCGCGGCTGGTGGCTTCGCCAGGCGGAATCGGCCCGGATGAACGAGGTGAACGCGACGAGTTCACCGGAGCCGTCGCGCAGCCACACCCCCGTGAGCTCGTTGCGGATCAGGTACCGCCGCCCGACCGGGTCGAACCGCACCCCGTACCCGGGGATGTCGGCCGGCGGGTCATCGGGGAGGGGTGGGGGAGGAGAATCGGGCATGCGAACGCTCCGCACTCGGAATTTCACGGACTGTGTCCATGTTGAAGGAGTGGGAGCTACCATCGGAAGCGGATCTGAACCTGATTCCGGTGTGATTCACATTGGGGGACTGCCTTGAACCGTAAGGAAATTGATCCAACCTCTGGTCCGTGGGCACCCTTCGGCGTGCAGCTTCGCAGGTCACGCGAGGCAGCTGGGCTGACCCAGGCGCAACTGGCGAAGAAGTGCGGGTTCGATCCCTCGTACGTCTCGTTCGCCGAACTTGCTCGACGGGAGCCGAGCGAAAAGTTTTCCCGCCGCGCGGACGAGGTCTTGGAGACCGGCGGGACGCTGATGCTGATGTGGTGGCAGTACAAGCACACGGCTCTGTTCCCAGGCTTCCCGGAGTATGCGGGCTACGAGGCGCGGGCCACTGAGGTCAGGCTCTTCGAGATCGGCATCATTCCGGGGCTCTTTCAGACCCCTGCGTACGCCCTTGCCGACCTGGCGGGGCCGCTTGAGAGGGGCGAGATCACCAGTGCTCAGGCAGAGGAACGATTTGAGTTCAGGTTGATGCGACAGGAGCTCCTGAAGCGTCAAGCCCCACCGCTCGTCTACGCGGCTCTGGATGAAAGTGCGATCCGGTGGCAACTTGGCGGTCCAAAGGTCATGTTGGAGCAGCTGGACCACTTGGAGCAGCTGGCTTTGCAGTCCAACGTGATCATTCAGATCCTGCCGTTCGGCATGGGCTCGCAGCGATTGTTCCAATCGTCCGTCACGTTGCTGACGCTGCCCGACCAGAGCCGGGTCGGGTACGTCGAGACGCTGCTGCGTGGATTCCTTGAGCGTGACAAAGAGACTGTTGCGATGTGGGGCAGACGCTACGATCGGATGCAGGTTGACGCGCCTACGCAGGCCGAGTCCCTGGCGATGATCCGCGCAGCTCGGAAGGAACTTGCAACATGAATCTCCCTGGCCGTGACCTGTCCCGCGCGCGCTGGACGAAGAGCTCCTACAGCACTGAGGGCGGCCAGTGTGTCGAGGTCGCCGATGGCTTCCCCGCCATCGTGCCGGTTCGCGATTCCAAGGATCCGGGCGGGCCTGCGCTGATCTTCTCCTCCTCGGCCTGGGCGGCGTTCGTCTCCGCAGTCCGTGCAGGAGAGTTCAGCTGATGTTGGCCGATGCCGCGTGGCGGAAGAGCTCGTACAGCGGCGGGTCCAGCGGGTGTGTTGAGGTCGCTGATGGCTACGTAGGGGTCATGCCCGTCCGTGACTCCAAGGATCCGCACGGCCCGGCGCTGATCTTCTCCGCCTCGGCCTGGTCCGCCTTCGTCTCCGCAGTTCGCGCCGGGGAGTTCGGGGCCGCGTAACCTCTACGCCCCCAGCTCGGGTAGGCCGTCGGCCCCCCGAACAACGGGATGGGCGACGGCCTGCGGGTGCGCGGAGCGCCGGGTGGGTGGGTCAGTCGATGCTGCGCATGAGCTTCTCGACGGCCGCCAGCCGGCCCTGGACCTCGGCGAGCTCCCGGGCCACGGCCTCCTGTGCCGCCGCACTGCGTTCGGCGAGCAGCTGGTACTCCTGCTCGTTGGCCAGCTTGAGACGGATCTTCTCCCGCTGGGCGGCGAACACCTGCCAGATCACCAGCACGACGATGCTGAACCCGATCAGCATGCCGAGCACCGCGTAGACCATTTCGTCGTTCAACTCTTTTCATCCCCCAGGGAGCCCTTGTCGGCGGCCGGCTTCGCGGCGTCGCCCTCGGAAAGAGAGGCTACGGCCTCCGCGAGGGACTCCGGTGTCAACTGAAGGTGGAACGGGGTCAGTTCGAAGTACTTCATGGCCTTGCCGTCGGTCGAGAGTTCCAGTGAGCCGACGACGAGCCCGGACTCCTCCAGACGCTTGAGGTGCATGTAGAGGAGTGGCCGGCTCATCCCCACCTCGCGGGCGAGGTGGCTGACGTAGTCGCGTCCGTCGGCCAGTGCGGCCAGGATCCGCAGTCGCTGGGGGTGTGCGAGCGCCTGGAGGGTGAGCAGCAGCGCGTCCCCAGTCGGCTCGACCCAGCTCATTGCGTCTTCCTTCATATGTAAGCCGAGACTGACAGGTGCCTGCCCGGCTGTCAATCCGCGACTCACCGCACCCCGGATTCGCCCCGGAGCCGCCCCCCGGTCGGCCCCCGACCAGCTCCCCGGCCGGCCCCCGATCCGCCTCCCTGTCCGGGCCCGACCACCCCCCGATCCGCCTCCGACCAGGCGCGGACCCCCGGTGTCCGGTTCTGGACAACCACCTGTTCGGAGTAATGGCGGGCTGCTTGGCTGTGCCGGTGCGCATGTCAATCCACTGCGCAACTACCGCCCGCCGAAGGTCATTTGGCGCGGACGTCCGGTCCGGCCCGGCGATCCCGGGATCGATTGACAGCCCAAACAGCCACCTGTCAGTATCGAATGACAGGTGGAAGGGCGGTACATCATGTGTCGGCACTTCCGGTCACGCTGTCGGGTTCGGGGCGTCCTTGAGGCCCCGGCCGACCTGGTGAGTGGGGGACGCATGGATTCCGCCGTCGTGATCACGTTGATGGCCGTCTCGATGGCGCTGCTGATCGTGATCTTCTTCGCGACCCAGGTGTATCTGACCCGGTTGGAGAAGCTCCGGGCGCAGCGGGCGCGGCTCGCCCCCGTCGAGTCGCGCCCGCTGCCCCGGTCCCACCCGGACGGGCCCGCACCGGCCGCCACCTCCGCTCCGACGAGAACGCCGACGTCGACGAGAACGCCCACGCCGACGCCACGACCCACGCGAAAGCAGTCCCAGACCCCGAAGGGAGAGCACCCCGTGCTCCGCCGTCTCACACAACTGGTGGTCCTGCCCGCCGGCCGTCGGGCCAAGTGGGCGGTGCTGCTGCTCTCGGCCGTACTGCTGGCACTGGCCACGCCGCTCGCCGCCCAGATCGCCGACGTCGCCGACGACAACGCGGCCTCGTTCCTGCCGCGCACCGCGGAGGCGACCCAGGTCGACAAGGTGGCCAAGCGGTTCCCGGACAGCGATGTGCTGCCGGCCCTGGTCGTCTACGCCCGCCCGGGCGGTCTGACCGAGGCCGACAACGCCAAGATCGCCGCCGACCGGCAGAAGTTCGCGCCGTTCGCGATCGAGAAGTCGGTCGAGGAGGCCGTGCCGTCGCCGGACGGCAAGGCGGCGCTGCTCACCGTGCCGCTGCGCGACCACGAGGACGACGCGCCGGACCGGGTCAAGGACATGCGCGAGCTGGTGAAGGCCGGCGCGCCGGCCGGGCTGCAGGTCCAGGTGACCGGGCCGGCCGGGCAGGTCAGGGACCAGATCGCGGTCTTCGACGACCTGGACGGGCAGCTGCTGATGGCCTCCGCCCTGGTGGTGGCCGTGCTGCTGCTGGTGATCTACCGCAGCCCGGTGCTGTTCCTGTTGCCGCTGCTGGCGGTGGGCGTGGCCAGCCGGGTGGCCAGCGGGGTGGTGTTCCTGCTCGGCGGCAACGCCGACATGCCGGTGAACAGCCAGAGCATCGGCATCCTGACCGTGCTGGTCTTCGGCGTCGGCACCGACTACGCGCTGCTGCTGATCGCCCGCTACCGCGAGGAGCTGCACGAGCACGAGGACCGGCACGAGGCGATGCGGATGGCGATCCGCCGCTCCGGCGGGGCGATCTTCGCCTCGGCGACCATCGTGGCGATCGGCCTGCTCTGCCTGCTGGCCGCGGACCTCAACTCCAACCGCAGCATGGGCGTGGTCGGCGCGGTCGGCGTGATCTGCGCGCTGCTGATCATGATGACCCTGCTGCCGGCGCTGCTGGTGGCCGTCGGCCGCTGGATCTTCTGGCCGTTCGTGCCGGCCGTCGGCGCCCGGGTGGCCCGCCGCAAGGGCGTCTGGTCGCGGATCGCCGGCCTGGTGGGCCGCCGGCCGCGGGCGGTCTGGATCGTCACCGCCGTCCTAGTCGGGTCGCTCGGCGTCGGCATCGCGGGGATGAACACCGGTCTCACCCGCGCCCAGCAGTTCCGTGACACGCCCGAGTCGGTCTCCGGCCAGGCGGTGGTCGCCCAGCACTTCGCGGCCGGCTCCGGCGACCCGGCCGAGGTGTACGCCGACGCGTCCGCCGAGCAGGCCGTGATCGCCGCGGTGAAGGCCGTGCCGGGGGTCGCCTCGGTGGGCGAGGTGCTGCGCTCCACGGACGGCAAGCTGGTGCACGTCCCGGCCGTGCTGAAGGACGCCTCCGACAGCAAGGCGGCCGAGCGGACCGTCGACCGGCTGCGGACCGCGGTGCACGCGGTGCCGAACGCCCACGCCATCGTCGGCGGGGCCACCGCGACCACGCTGGACACCGCGCGGGCCGCCGACCACGACCGCAAGCTGATCATCCCGCTGGTGCTGGGCGTGGTCTTCCTGATCCTGGCGCTGCTGCTGCGCTCGCTGCTCGCGCCGCTGATGCTGATGGCCACCGTGGTGCTGTCCTTCGTGGCGGCGCTGGGCGCCAGCTGGCTGCTCTTCGAGCACGTGCTGCACTTCGCCGGGGTGGACCAGTCCTGGGCGCTGGAGGCCTTCGTCTTCCTGGTCGCGCTCGGGGTGGACTACAACATCTTCCTGATGCACCGGATCAAGCAGGAGGCCGCCGCGCACGGCCACCGGCAGGGCGTGCTCACCGGCCTCTCGGTCACCGGCGGGGTGATCACCAGCGCGGGCCTGGTGCTCGCGGCCACCTTCACGGTGGTGGCGACGCTGCCGCAGGTCGCGATGGCCGAGGTCGGCGTGGTCGTCGCGGTGGGCGTGGTGCTCGACACCTTCATCGTCCGCTCGCTGCTGGTGCCGGCGCTGGCCCTGGAGATCGGCCGCAAGGTGTGGTGGCCGGGCAAGCTCTCCCGGGCCGCGCAGCCGACGCCGCACGGCGGGTCCGCCAGCGGCGAGTACGAGCGGCCCGTCCCGGCCGGCCGGTACTGAGCCCTAGGCCCTGTCCGGCCGATCTTGCCGGGCGCACGACGCCGGGCATCCCGGCTGGACGCACGACCGAATCGCCCAAGTACGTCCAGTACGAGGACGATCCGGCCGCACGCCCAGCCGGGCGCCCAACGCCGCGCGCTGATCCGACAAGATCGACCGGACAGGCCCTAAGCGGCGGGGGACGGGGATGAACGCCGACGGCCGGTCCACCGAGGGGTGGACCGGCCGTCGGCCGTCAGGACGGAACGTGAGGGGAGGGGGAGCGGTGGGACGGGAGCGTCAGGCGCCGTCGATCAGGCCCTCGCGGATCGCGGTGACCACGGCGGTGGTGCGGTTGGGGGAGCCGAGCTTGAGCAGCACGCTGGCCACCAGGCGCTTGGCGCCGTGCTCGGAGATCCGCAGCCGGGTGGCGATCTGCTTGTTGCTCAGCCCGGCGGCCAGCAGGGCGAGCGTCTCGGTCTGCCGCCCGGTCAGCGGCACCACCCGGGGGCGGGCGAACGGGTGCTCCGGCTCGGCGCCGGCCCGGGCCAGCAGCCGGCGGGCGAACCCGGCGGGCATCGGCAGCTCGCCGGCCCGGATCCGTCCGACGGTCGACTCCAGGGCCTCGGCGGTGAGCTCCTGCCGGATCAGGAAGCCGTCGGCGGTGACCGGGCCGACCGCGCCCGGGTCCTCGGCCTCGGACTGGTCGAGCAGCATCAGGACCTTGACCCCGGCGCGGCGGGCCTCCTCGGCGGAGGCGGACGACCAGGTCCGCTCGCCGCTCGCGGTGATCAGCAGGTCGACCCGGTCGCCGGCCGCGCCGTCCAGCGCCTCGGCGGAGGTCCAGCCGCGCAGGACCCGGACGGAGGCGGTCAGCGGGAGGCGGCGCAGCACGGCCTCCAGCCCGTGCTGGAGCACGTCGTTGCCGACCAGGATCGCGAAGTTGACTCTCTGTGCGGCCAGGCGGTCCTGGTCGATGGGCATCGTCGTCATGTGTTGAATCCCCGTGGTGTGTAGCCGTGTTGAGCTGACGAGCGCGGTCCGCACAGGTCATCGAACCGCCACGCGCGTTGACACGCCAGAGCACTGTCGTGTTCTGGACACCGTTTCGACGGTTCAACCGGCGAGCGCGGAGAACTCGCCCAGCGACTTCGCCACCCGCAGCCCCAGGTCCTCGAAGCCCGGACGCCAGGCGACGAACCCGCCCGGACGGCTGGTCCGCTCCTCGTCCGGCACCGCCACGAAGCCGCCGCCGGAGGCGGTCACCAGGGTCCGGCCCGCGGCGATGTCCCAGACGAACACGTCGGCGTTGACCGCCAGGTCGGCCCGGCCGGCCGCGACCAGCGCCAGCATCAGCGCCGAGGAGCCGATCCGGCGTACGTCCGAGTGGTCCAACAGCTCGCGGAACAGCGTGAGTTCGGCCGGATCGTCGACCCCGGCGCTGGGGATGTCGGTCAGCACCAGCGGCGCCACGCCCGGCGAGGGGGCGGGCGGCGCGACCCGCTCGCCGTCGAGGCGGAACTCGCCGTCCAGCGCGGTGTACAGCTCGTCGCGCACCGGGTCCAGCACGACGCCGCCGGCCGGGCGGCCGGCCACCTCGAAACCGACCGAGATCGCGTACAGCGGCAGTCCGCGCGCGAAGTTGTAGGTGCCGTCGATCGGGTCGACGATCCACCGCACGCCCGTCCCGGCCCCGTCCGCGCCCCGCTCGCCCGGGCGGTCGGGGACGCCCGCCGCGGCGCCCTCCTCGCCGATCACCGTCGAGGCGGGGAACCGCTCCAGCAGGGTCGCCCGGATCACCTCCTCGGCGGCCAGGTCGGCGGCGGTCACGACGTCGTACGCGGAGGACTTGGTCCGTACGCCGAGGCCGGCCGGGTTGCGGCGGGTCAGCTCGCCGGCGGCGCGGCGGGCGGCGGCCACGGCGGCCTCCAGCAGGGCGGCCGGGTCGGGGCCGGGGAATCCGATGATGTCGGTGATGGTCATGGCGGCGAAGCTAGTGTGCGAAACAGCCTCTGTCACCGGCCCGTTGGGGCGTCCCCGGAATGGCCGGGGAAGGCGGGTATGGCCGTTCGGACAGCTCCATCGGGCGCCCGAACGGGACTTACCGGCCCCGCCGGCCCACGCCCACAGTGGGGACCGTCCGCACAAACGTCTGGACGGTCTGTGAGGTTTTGATGAGCGACACGTCGACCGGGAATTGGGGAATCCAGAACCCGCCGGTGCAATCCCACCGCCTTTTCGAGGCCGAGCAGGAGGTCATCGGCCCCGGTCTGCAGGCCGTCATGCTCTGGGCCAAGCTGGTCGTCGAGGAGGCCGACGGTGCGGTGATCACCGACGCCGACGGCAACAGGATCATCGACTTCCAGGGCGCCGGCGGCGTCAACTCGGTCGGCCACGCCAACCCCAAGGTGGTCGCGGACCTCGCCGAGCAGCTCAAGGTCTCCACCGCCGGCGCCTTCGGCTCCGCCGCCCGGCTGCGGATGACCGAACTGCTCGCCGAACTGCTGCCCGCCGACCTCGACCGCGTCCAGCTGTACAGCGGCGGCACCGAGGCCGTCGAGGCCGGACTGCGGCTCGCCAAGTCGGTCACCGGCAAGCACGAGTTCCTGTCCTTCTGGGGCGGCTTCCACGGCAAGACCATGGGCAGCCTCGCACTCACCGCCGGCGCCCGCGCCAAGCTCGGCCCGCTGCCCACCGGCTTCTTCAGCGCCCCGTACGCCAACTGCTACCGCTGCCCGCTGAAGACCACCTTCCCCGGCTGCGGCCTCGCCTGCGTCGACCAGGCCCGCGAGGTCGTCAAGCAGCAGTCCACCGGCTCGCTCGCCGCGATCGTCGTCGAGCCCGTCCAGGGCCGCTCCGGCAACGTCGTCCCGCCGCCCGGGTACCTGCCCGCGCTCGCGGAGGTCGCCAAGGAGCACGACGCGCTGCTGCTCAGCGACGAGATGATGACCGGCTTCGGCCGCACCGGCGCCACCTTCGCCTACCAGCACGAGGCGGTCTCCCCGGACATCCTCACCGTCGGCAAGGGCATGGGCGCCGGCTACCCGGTCACCGGTGTGATCGCCTCCGCCGAGTCGATGGCCGCCGCGCCGTTCAGCGACCCGAGCGCCAGCTCCTCCAGCTTCGGCGCCTTCCCGATGGCCTGCCGGGCCGTCGCCTCCACCGTCGAGATCCTGCGCGACGAGGACCTCGCCGGGCGCGCCGCCCGGATCGGCAAGGAGATGCTGGAGGCGCTGCGCCCGCTCGCCGAGGAGGCGCCGCTGGTCGGCGACGTCCGCGGCCTGGGCCTGGCCATCGGCATCGAGCTGGTCGCCGACAAGAGGACCAAGGAGCCGGTCAGCGGCGAGGTGCTCAAGCGCACCTTCCTCGAACTGCTCGACGCCGGCGTGCTGGTCATGACCGGCGGCAACACCCTGCGGCTCTACCCGCCGCTCAACGTGGACGAGGACCTCGCCCGCGAGGCCGTCGAGATCATCCGCGAGACCCTGATCAACCCGCCCGGCCCGGACCGTCCGGCCCGTCCGGCCCGCCCGGCGATCGACCTGGGCGGTGCCCGATGACCGCCGCCGTCCAGGGGGACGGGCAGGTCCTCAAAGCCGCCGTGATCGGCTTCGGCGTGGCCGGCCAGGCCCGGCTCGGCGCCTACGCCCCGCTCACCGGGGTCGACCTCGTCGCCGTCGTCGACCCCTCGCCGGCCCGCCGCGAGCAGGCCGTCGCCATGGACCCGGCGCTGCGCGCGTACGCCGGCCTGGAGGAGCTGCTCGCCACCGAGTACGTCGACCTGGTCGACGTCTGCACCCCGCCCGCCTACCACCGCGACCTCAGCCTGCAGGCGATGGCCGCCGGCGTCCACGTGATCTGCGAGAAGCCGGTCGCCTTCGCCACCGCGGACGCCCTGGCACTGACCGAGGCCTCCCGGCGCACCGGCCGGCTGCTCTACCCCGCGCACAACTACGGCTTCTCGCCGATGATGCGGGTGCTCACCGAGGCCGCCCGGGAGATCGTCGGCTCGCCCAGCGCGCTGCGGATCGAGATCGAGCGCAGCACCCACGCGGTCGGCACCGGCTCCTGGCAGCCCGACTGGCGCAAGGACCCGGGCGTGGCCGGCGGCGGCATCCTGCTCGACCACGGCTCGCACTGCGTCTACATGTCCACCCGGCTGTTCCAGGGCCTGCCCGAGAAGGTCACCGCCACCGCGGGCTGGGGCGAGCACGCGGGCGGTCGCGGCGTCGACGAGTCGATCGACGTCCGGCTGAGCTTCCCCACCGGGGAGGCCGAGATCTCGCTCTCCTGGACGGGCGGCGCGCGGCGCAACCGCTACGCGCTCTCCGGCCCGTCCGGCAGCGCCGAGATCACCGAGGGCACCGCCGTGATCAGCGGCCCCGCCGGCCGTGAGGTCCGGGAGCTGGAGGACCCGACCCGCAGCGGCACCCACGAGGAGTGGTTCGCCGAGCTGTTCGCCGACTTCGCCGGACTGCTCGCGCACCCCGACCGGTGGCGGCGCCCGCTCGGCGAGGTCGAGTCCACCGCCCGGATCATCGAGGCCGCCTACCGTTCGGCCCGAGCGGACGGGCGCCCCGTGACGCTCGCCGCCGGCTAGGGGGACGCGATGTGGTTCGCCGGCGTCGGCTGGACGAGCACCGGCTACCGGATCCGCCTGCTGGACACCGACGGCCGCGCGCTCGGCCCCGCCGAGCCGTACGAGCGCAGCGGCCTCGCCGGGCCCGTCGGCCGGCTCGTCGAACTGGCCCGGCGGGCCCCCGGCGGCCTCGCCGTCGTCATCGACAGCGGCAACGGCGTCCTGGACGGCTCGCTGACCGGCGCCGGCGTCCGCGTCCACCGGGCCGACCCCCACCAGCTGGCCGGTCCGGCCACTGCCGAGGCGCTCGCCGAGCTGGGCCGTTCCCGGCTCGGCGCGCTCACCGCGCTGCTGCCCGCCACCGGCACCATGGGTGGCCGCGAGGAGGAGATGGACCTCGCCGAGGCGGCGGCCGGACCGGTCGAACGCCGGCTCGCCGCGCAGGGCCGCGCCCTGCTCGGCGGCACCGGCGACGGACCCACCGGGGACGCGCCCGTGGTCGCGCTCACCTTCGACGACGGGCCGCACCCCGTGCACACCCCGCAGGTGCTGGACGTCCTGCGCCGGCTCGACGCGCCCGCCGCCTTCTTCTGCGTCGGCCTGCACGCCCTCGCCCACCCCGGGCTGGTGCGCCGCATCGTCGACGAGGGCCACACCCTCGGCAACCACACCTGGTCGCACGCCTACCTGCCGGAACTCGGGCCCGCCGCACTGCGCCGCCAGCTCGACCTCACCGGCGAGGTGCTCGCCGACGCCGCCGGCACCGGCCTCCCCACGCTGCTGCGCCCCCCGTACGGCGGGCGCAGCGCCGGGACGCTGGAGCGGATCGCCGAACTCGGGCTGACCACCGTGCTGTGGGACGTCGAGACCGACGACTGGGCCCGCCCCGGGCCCGAGGTCATCGCCGAGCGGGTGATGCGGCAGGTCCGCCCCGGCTCGGTGGTGCTGATGCACGACGGCGGCGGCGACCGCTCGCAGACCGTCGCCGCGCTTCCGCCGGTGATCGCCCGGCTGCGGGCCGAGGGATACCGGCTGGTCCCGGTCGGCGACCTGCTGACCGCCCCGGCCGGAGTGGGAGGGTGAACGACGTGCCGGTGACCGTGGAGCCGGAGGAGATCCGGATCAGCGTCGCGATCATGCACCACCCGTCGCGCACCGCGCGGCTGCCCGCACTCGTCCGCGCCTGCCTGCCCCTGGAGGCCCGGCCGGTGCCCGACCCCGACCCGTACGGGCTGCCCAGCCCGCTGCGGACCGCCAAGCGCGCCTGGGCCGACATCGCCGACGGCGCCACCCACCACCTGGTGCTCCAGGACGACGCGGTGCCCGCCGAGGGCTTCGCCCGGCTGCTGACCGAGGCGGTCGCCGCCCGGCCGCTCAGCGGGCTCGCCCTCTACTCCAACTGGAACAGCCCGCAGAACTCCTACCTGGTCCGGCGGGCCGTCGCGGCCGGCTCGCCCTGGGCGCCGCTGTCGCGCACCGAGTGGATCCCCACCCAGGGCTTCGTGCTGCCCGTCGACCAGGCCCGCGACCTCGCCAAGTACCTGGCGGAGATTCCGGACGAGGTCCGCGACGACGACGAGATGGTCGCGCTGTTCTGCCAGGAACGCGCGGTCGAGACGCTCGCCGCCGTCCCGCACCTGCTCGACCACGCCGACAGCCCCACCATCGCCGGACACCCCGGCTCCTTCCACGCCACCGTCCCCGCCGGGGAGTTCACCCCGGACGCCGGGCACTGGACGGCCGACGGACCGGTCGGCGCCGCACTCGCCCGCCGGGCCGCGGCCCGCGACCCGCTCGACTTCGTCGTCGAACTCACCGGCTCCCGCTGCCGGCTGCGCTTCCTGCGGCCCGGCACCGGCGAACCGGTCGAGCACCCCTTCGGCTGGGACTGGTACGACTGGTGCGCCCTGATCGGCGCCGACGCCGAACGGATCGGGACGCTCGGGCGGCGGGCGGCCGCCGGGCTGGGCGAACTGCCCGGGTACGGGCCGGAGGTGTGGGCCGCCGGCTACCTGCTCGGCGCGGACGCGCCCGGGCCGGGCTTCGGGGCGGGCCCCGGCGAGGGGCTGCTCCGGGAGGCCGTCGGCTCCTGGATCGACTCCGGACTGCGCCCGGCCGACCTCGCCGCGCTCACCCCCGCGCTGCGCACCACCCTGGTCGACCTCGGGACGCTCGGCGTCGCCGCCGGACGCGTCGACGGCCTCGGCCTGCCGGTCGCCCCGGCGCCGCCGCCCGGCGGCGACCACGGACTGCTGGAACGCGAGACGGCCGCCCACCTGCGCGCCGCCCCGACGATCCCCTCGCCCTCGCTGTTCGCCCCGCCGCCGCCCCGCCTCGCCGTCCGGGTCCGCACCTGCCCGTGGTGCGGGGCCGGCGAGGCGCAGGTCCGCGCCCGCCCCGAACCGCTCCCGCTGCCCGGCGCCCTGGTGCTCGGGCCGCGGGAGGAGCCCGGCGGGCTCGCCGTGCTCACCGTCCTCGGCTGCGAACGCCCCACCGCGCGGGCCCTGCTACCGCTGCTGGCGGACGGCCCGCCCGCCCACGAGGTCCGCACCCGGGCGGTGGCCTGGGCCGAGGAACTCGGCGGGCCAGAACTGCCCATGGACGAGGCCGGGTTGGCCAAACTGCTGGCCCTGCTGGCGGCCACCGAACAGTGGCGGCCGGACCACCACGGCCCGCTCACCCTGCCCGCCGCCACCGGGCGCCACGGCGACCCGCGGGCCCACCCGCTGGGGCCGCACGGCACCGGGCCGGCCCTCGACGCCTTCAACCGCCGCCACCGGGCGGCCCGTTGGGGAGCGGTCGCGGCCGGGATGGGGCACCCGGCCCCCTGATCCGCACACCGCACCGGACGATCCGGTACCCCGGCACCACCCACGCCCGCCGGCGGCCTCCCGACCCCATGGGGGAGGCCGCCGGCGTTTCGGCGTTCCCGGGGAGGGCTCGCCGGACGGCCGGGTGGGCCGGGTGACGGGGGTGCCCGGACGGGCATGGCCGGTCGGGCATGCCCGTTCTACTGCCTTATCTCGTGCGGCCGTTCGAGTCTTACCGCCCATCCCGCGGCCCGGGAGCATGAAGCCACGGAGGAACACCCCGGGTATCCCGCAGGAGGTCCACGCATGCCCGAGTACGAGAGCCTGACGGCGCTGCTGCGCCATCGCGCCGCCGCCCACGGGGAGCGGCCGGCGGTCGGGTTCAGTGCCGACCCGGCCGACCCCACCGCGTACCGGGAGCTCGGCTACGCGGAGCTGGACGAGGCCGCCCGCCGCACCGCCGCGCTGCTGCAGAGCTCCGGGCTGGAGACCGGCGACCGGGTGCTGCTGCTGCACCCGGCGGGCCTGGGCTTCGCCCGCGGCTTCACCGGCTGCCTCTACGCCGGGGCCATCGCGGTGCCCGCGCCGATGCCCGACGGCTACCGCCGTCAGCAGGAGCGGCTGGCGGGCATCGCCCGCGACGCCGGGGTCCGCGCGGTGCTGACCGACGCCGCGACCGCCGAGCTGGTCGCCGAGTGGGCGCGCGAAAGCGGGCTGGAGGGCCTGCCGGTGCTGACCGCCGACCCGGAGGGCCTGCCGCCCGCCGAACGGTGGCGCGAGCCGGAGCTCGACGCCCGGACGGTCGCCTTCCTCCAGTACACCTCCGGCTCCACCAGCGCCCCCAAGGGCGTGGTGGTCGACCACGGCAACGTGCTCGCCAACGCCGAGGTCTTCCGGACCATCGTCGGTACCCGCGAGGACGCCCGCTGGGGTGGCTGGCTGCCGATGTACCACGACTTCGGGCTGATCGGCCTGCTGCTGACGCCGCTGATCCTCGGCACGACCGCCGTGCAGATGTCCCCGGCGACGTTCCTCAAGCGCCCGCACCTGTGGCTGCGGCTGATGGACGAGCACGACGTCCAGATCTCGCCGGCGCCCAACTTCGCCTACGACCTCTGCACCCAGCGGATCACCGACGAGCAGCTCGCCGGCCTGGACCTGTCCCGCTGGACGCACGCGCTGAACGGCTCCGAGCCGATCCAGGCCCGCACGGTGGAGGGCTTCGCGGACCGCTTCGCCGCGGCCGGCCTGCGCCGCGAGGCGCTGGTGCCCGGGTACGGCATGGCGGAGGCCACCCTGTGCGTCTCCGGTTCGCCCGCCGACCAGGCGCCGGTGATCACCCCGGTGGACGCCGAGGCGCTGGCCAAGGACGAGTTCCGCCCGGCCGACCCGGACGCCCCCGCCGAGCGGGTGCGCCGGCTGGTCAGCAGCGGCCGGCTCGGCGAGGGCGTCGAGGCGATCGCGGTGGACCCGGCGGACGGCAGGCCGCTGCCCGAGGGCGCGGTCGGCGAGATCTGGCTGCGCGGGCCGAACATCGCCCGCGGCTACTGGGAGAACGAGGAGCAGAGCGCCCACGCGTTCGGCGCGGTGACCGCCGACGGCCGGACGGGCTGGCTGCGCACCGGCGACCTGGGCCTGCCGGTCGACGGCGAGCTGTACGTCACCGGACGGATCAAGGAACTGCTGATCGTGCGCGGGCGCAACCTCTACCCGCACGACCTGGAGGCCGCCGCCCGCGGCGCGCACCCGGCGCTGGAACGGGCCGTGACCGCGGTGTTCACCGTGCCGGTCCCGGAGGAGGAACTGGTGGTGGTGCAGGAACTGCGCCCGGCGCAGCTCGGCTCCACCACGCCCGAGCAGCTGGTCGACGAGGTGAAGCGGCTGCTGGGCCGCGAGTTCGGGGTCGCCGTGCCGAACGTCGTCCTGGTGCGGCCCGGTGACGTGCAGCGCACCACCAGCGGCAAGATCCAGCGCGGGCTGACCCGGGAGCTGTTCCTGGAGGACTCGCTGCGGGTGCTGCACCTGTCGCTGAGCGCCGGGGCCGAGCGGGCCCGGGCCGCCCACCGCGCCGCCGACGCCGTCCACGCCGCCGTCGCCGCCGCCGCGACCCCCGCGGAGGAGACCCGGTGACCGCCCCGACCACCCGGACCGCCATGGCCACCCCGGTCGCTCCGGCCGCCCTGACCGTCGCGGACCTGGAGCACGCCCTCGGCGACCCGGACGACCCGCGCACCCTCTTCTCGTACGCCCGCTGCGCCGAGCTGGACCGGGCCGAGGAGTTCCCCGAGTCCATCTGCGAGGAGCTCGACCGGCTCGGCCTGCCCCGCCACTACGTCCCCGAGGCGTTCGGCGGCGCGCTGGCCGGCCACCAGGGACTCGCCGACCTGATCCGGGCGATCTCCCGCCGCGACCTCACGGTGGCGATCGGGCACGCCAAGAGCTACCTCGGCGCGGCCTGCGTCTGGGCGGCCGGCACCCCCGGGCAGGCGGCCGCCCTCGCCGGGCGGATCACCGCCGGGACGCCCGCCTCCTGGGGGCTCACCGAGCGGGCGCACGGCAGCGACCTGCTGGCCACCGAGCTGGCGGCCGAGCCCGACCCGGCCGGCGGCTGGCGGCTCACCGGCGAGAAGTGGCTGATCAACAACGCCACCCGCGGCGAGCTGATCTGCGTCCTCGCCCGCACCGATCCGGCCGGCGGGCCGCGCGGCCACAGCCTGTTCCTGGTGGACAAGCGGCAGTTGGCGCCCGGCGCGTTCCGCTGCCTGCCCAAGCAGCACACCCACGGCATCCGGGGCGCCGACATCAGCGGCATCGCCTTCGAGAACGCCCACGTCCCGGCCGAGGCCCTGGTGGGCACGGTCGGCGGCGGCGCCGAGGTGGTCCTGAAGGCGCTCCAGCTCACCCGGACGGTCTGCGCCGCGCTCTCGCTGGGCGCCGCCGACCACGCGCTGCGCCAGGCGGTCGGCTTCACCTCGGGGCGCGAGCTGTACGGCAGCCGGCTGGTCCGGTTCCCGCACGTGCGGCGCACCCTGGGCCGGGCGTACGCGACGCTGTTCGTCTGCGAGGCGGTCAGCCTGGTGGCCAACCGCTCGATCGGCGCGCTGCCCGCCGAGCACACCGTCACCTCGGCCGTGGTGAAGGCCTTCGTCCCCGCGCGGATCGACGAACTCATCACCGACTGCGGCGAACTGCTCGGCACCCGGGCCTTCCTCACCGAGGTGTACGAGCACGGCGGCTACCAGAAGCTGGCCCGCGACCACCGGGTGGTGGGCATCTTCGACGGCAACCAGGCGGTCAACCGCAACGCCCTGGTCAACCAGTTCCCGGTGCTGGCCCGCCGCTACCGCGAGGCCCGGGTGGACGACGCCGGGCTCGCGCTCGCCGTCGACCCGGCGGCCGCGCTGCCGCCCGCCGACGCCGGGCGCCTGGAGCTGGTCTCCCGGGACGGTTCCAGTCTGGTCCAGCACCTGCCGGCCGTGGTCGCCGAACTGCGCGCCCTGCCGGACACCGACCCCCGGCTGCTCGCCGCGGCCGAACGGCTGCTCGCCCACTGCGGGCGGCTGCACGCCGAACTGGCCGCCCTGCGGCCCGCCCCGACCGTGCCGACGGCCGCCTTCGACCTCGCCGAGCGGTACGAGGCCTGCTTCGCCGGCTCCGCCGTGCTCCACCTGTGGCTGACCGGCCGGCACCGCGCCGGGCCCGCCGCGCTGTGGCGCGACGGCCGCTGGGCGCGCGCCGCGCTGGCCGTCCTGCTCGGCCGGCTGGAGCCGGGTACGGCCGAGGCCGTCGAGTTCGACGAGCTGTTCGACACGCTGGAGAGCAGCGGCGCCACGGCCGGGCCGGTCCTGGTGCTGACCGGAGGGGAGACCCGATGAGCGCCACCACCACCACCGCCACCACCGCCACCACCGCCACCACCGCCACCGCCACCGTCACCAGTGCCGGCGCAGGCGTGGCCGAGCTGGAACGCCGCTTCGGCGACCCCTGGGACCCGGCCAACCCGGCCGGCCACGCGGCCACCGTCGAGGCCGACGAGCGCCAGGCCGTGGCCGAGGCCGCCGAGAAGCTGCTCGACGACCACGTCCTGGGCGCCGAGTTCGTCCCGGTCGCCCTCGGCGGCCGCCTCGACCGCCTGGACCGGCTGGTCGAGGTGATGCGCGCGGTGTTCCGCCACGACCCGGCGCTCGGCCTCGGCTACGGCGCCAGCTCGTTCATCGCCTCGGTCAACATCTGGGGCTCCGGCAGCGAGGAACAGCGCCGCCGGGTCGCCGACCTGCTGCTGAGCGGCCGCCGGGTGGCCTCGGTCTACCACGAGCTGGAGCACGGCAACGACTTCGCCCGCGCCGAGTTCGCCGCCCGCCCGCAGCCCGACGGCACCCTGCGGCTGAACGGCCACAAGGAGATCGTCACCAACGTCCAGCGCGCCGAGGCCCTGGTGATCTTCTCCCGGACCTCCGACGGACCGGGCTCGCGCAGCCACTCCCAGCTGTTCGTGGAGAAGGAACTGCTGGACCCCGACCGCTTCCGCTACCGGCCGCGCTACCCCAGCGCCGGCATGCGCGGGGTGCAGCTGGGCGGCATCGAGTTCGACGACTGCCCGGTCGGCCCCGAGGCCGTGGTCGGCCGGGTCGGCCAGGGCATGGAGAGCGCCTTCCGCTCCTTCCAGCTCACCCGCACCGCGCTGCCCGCGATGGCCGCCGGCATCCTCGACACCGGGCTGCGCACCACCCTGCGCTTCGTCCGCTCCCGCCGCCTGTACGGGGGCCGTGCGGACGACCTGCCGCTGGTGCGCGACACCGTCGCCGAGGCCTTCACCGACCTGCTGGTCTGCGACGCCTTCGCGACCACCGGCGCCCGCGCGGTCCACCTGCTGCCCGGCGGCACCGGGGTGTCCGCCTCGGCGGTGAAGTTCCTGGTCGCCAAGCAGCTGATCGACGCGATGGACCGGCTCTCGGTCGTCCTCGGCGCGCACTTCTACCTGCGCGAGGGCGAGTACGCGATCTTCCAGAAGCAGCTGCGCGACCTCCAGGTGGTCGGCTTCGGCCACGCCGCCCGGGTCGCCTGCCTGGCCACCATCCTGCCGCAGCTGCCCGGCCTCGCCCGCCGGGCCGGGCAGGCCGGGGCACCGCCCGAGGGGATCTCGCGGCCCGGCGCCCCGCTGCCGCCGCTGGACCTCTCCCGGCTCACCGTCAACGCCACCGGCCCCGACCACCTGGCCGCCGTCCCCGGGCTGCTCGCCGCGGAGCTCGCCGGCCGGCCCGAGTACGCCGGACTGCACCGCCTGGCCGCCGAGTTCGCCGCCGAGGCCGAGCTCGTCCGGGCCGCCGCCCTGGCCCTCGCCCCGCGCGACCTGGCGATCGGCGGCCGCGCCGACGCCCTGGACGTACCCGCCCGGTACGCGACCCTGCTGGCCGCCGCCTCCTGCCTCAACACCTGGTGGGAGCACCGGGACGGCGACGACCCGTTCCTCGCCGACCCGCTCTGGGCCGAGGCGGCCCTCACCCGTCTGCTCGGCCGGATCAACCGGGGCAGCGGCCGGTTGCCGGCCGAGCAGGCCGCGCGGCTCTACCGCGCCCTGCTCGAACGCGACGACGCCCGGCGCGGCTTCGACCTCGCCGGCCGGGAGCTGCCCGGCTGACCCGCCCCGCCCGTACGCCGTCGACCCGCGACCACTGGAGACCACCTTGCCCAGCACCGACCGAACCGCCGCCGACCCGACGGCCACCGCGACCGGGGCCACCGACCCGGCCGGCGCCGAGCGGCACGCCGAACTGCGGGAGTGGGTGACCCGGCGGGTCGCCTCCTACCTGGAGCGCCCCGTCGAGGCGATCGACGCCGGGGTCCCGCTCACCGACTACGGCCTCGACTCCGTCTACGCCTTCGTCCTCTGCGGCGACCTGGAGGAGCACCTCGGCCTCACCATCGACCCGACCGTGGTGTGGGACTACCCGACCATCGAGCTGCTGTCCGCCCACGTCGCCGGCCTCGCCGCCGCCGACGGCGGGCGCTGAGCGGGGCCCGCGATGACCGCACTCCAGGCCGTCTCGGCCTACCTGCCGCCGCAGAGCGTTCCGGTCGCCTCGCTCCAGGGCGACCTGCGGCTGAGCGACGACCAGATGCGCGTGATGCGGCGGGTGTTCGGCCTTGACAGCGTGCTGCGCGAGCCCGAGGGCACCATCACCGACCTGCTGCTCGCCGCCGCCCAGAAGCTGGACGGGCTGCGCGGCCGGGAGGACCAGGTCCGCTACGTCGTCCAGGCCCGCACCATGCCGGTGGTCGCGCCGTACCCGGTGAACCCGCTGCACGAGGTGCGCGACGCGCTCGGCCTGCGCCACGCCCAGGCGTTCGGCGTGTTCCAGCACGCCTGCGCCTCCGGGCTGCTCGCCGTCGACCTGTGCGGCAAGCTGCTGGCCGCGGACGGCGACCCGGACGCGCTGGCCCTGGTGCTGACCGGGGAGAAGACCTTCACCCTGGCCGCGAGGACGGTGCCCGGCACCGCCATCAACGGCGAGGGCGCCGCCGCCGTCCTGGTCGGCCTCGGCGGCGACCGCGACCGGGTGCTCGGCTACGCCACCCGCACCCACGGCCGGTTCAGCGCCGCGCTGTCGCTGACCGACGAGGTCGCCGCGCAGTTCCAGCGGGACTACCCGCAGGCGCTGTCCGAGGTGCTGCTCGGCGCGGTCGCCAAGGCCGGCATCACCCTGGACGACCTGGCGCTCGTCCTGCCGCACAACGTCAACCGGGTCTCCTGGGTCCGGCTCTGCCGCGAGCTCGGCATCCCGCTGGACAAGGTGCTGCTGGACAACGTCCCGGTCACCGGGCACTGCTTCTGCGCCGACCCCTTCCTCAACTACCGGGCCGCGGCCGACCGCGGACTGCTCCGGCCCGGCGACCGCTACCTGATGGCGGCGGTCGGCCTCGGCGCCACCTTCTCCGCGATGGTCCTCGAACACTGAGCGGCCCGCGCCCACCGCACGCCCCGCGCCCACCGCACGCCCCGCACGCCCCCGGGACCCGATCGGGACCCGACACAAGCTCGACAGAGACTCGACAGAAAGGAGCGGCCACCGAGATGCAGGACTTCATCGGCCGGCTGAGGACCGCGCTGACCGGATCACCGGACACCCCGCTCGTCCTCCTCGGCAACTTCGAGGTCGAGGACGAGTGGGCCCGCGGCGAACCCGGGCTGCCCCGGGTCGCGTTCGCCTCCGGCGCCGCGGTCGTCAACCGGATGGACGAGTTCGCCCTCCTGCTGGCCGGCAAGGGCGACCACGTCGTCCTCAAGTCCGCGCCCGACCCGGAGTACCTGGCGTACCTGGAGGGCCTCGGCGTCGACCTCCCGCAGGTGCACACCGTCGCCAACGGCGACCCGCAGCACACCGTCACCCGGGACGCCCTCGACGACCCCGCCCTGCACCGCGTGCTGGCCGGCCTCGGCCCGGACGCCCGGCTGGTCGCGCACGGCGTCTCCGTCCTGGAGGAACGGCTCTCCGCGCTCACCGGGGTGCCGCTGGGCGCCCCGCCGGCCGCGCTCTGCAAGGCCGTCAACAGCAAGATCTACAGCCGCAAGGCCGCCGACGCCGCCGGACTGCGCCAGGCCCGCGGCTGGACCTGCGAGAACCTCGCCGAGCTCGCCGCCGCCTTCGAGGAGGCCCGCACCCTGCTCCGGGCCGGCCGCAAGGTCGTCGTCAAGGACGCCTTCGGGGTCTCCGGCAAGGGCATCAGCGTCCTCGACGACGAGCGCCGGCTCGACCAGCTGTGGCGGATGATCTCCCGCCGGGCCGAGCGCGGCGGCGACGACCGGGTGGTGCTGCTGGTCGAGGAGTGGGTGACCAAGGTCGCCGACCTCAACTACCAGTTCACCGTGGGCCGGGACGGCTCGGTGCGGTTCGACTTCGTCAAGGAGGCGATCACCGAGGGCGGCGTCCACAAGGGCCACCGCTTCCCCGCCCGGCTGAGCGCCGCCCAGCAGGAGACCGTCGAGGAGTCCGCCGCCCTGCTCGGCGCCCGCCTCGCCGCCGACGGCTACTACGGCGTGGCCGGCGTCGACGCGATGACCGACCCCGAGGGCGGGGTCTACCCGGTCGTCGAGATCAACGCCCGGCACAACATGTCCACCTACCAGACCCGGCTGCAGGAGGCCTTCATCGGCCCCGGCCGCTCCGCGCTGGCCCGCCACTACCCGGTCCGGCTGAACCGCCCGCTCGGCTTCGGCGAGCTGAGCGCCCGGCTGGAGGGGCTGCTGTTCGCCGGCGGCGACACCACCGGGCTGCTGGTCAACAACTACGCGACGGTCAACGCCGCCGCCACCCAGGACGGCACGCCCTTCGAGGGCCGGCTCTACGGCCTGCTGATCGGGGACGACCCGGCCCGCCTGGGCGACACCGACAACGAGATCGCGGCCCGGCTGGCCGCGCTGGAGGAGGAGAACGTCCATGGGTGAGTTCCAGATCCAGGGGCTGGGCATCACCCGGCTCGCCGAGGAGTTCGGCACCCCGCTGTACGTCTACGACGGCCGGGTGCTGCGCGAGCAGTTCGACGGGCTGCGCTCCCGGCTGCACCCCGCGCTGGAGATGTTCCTCTCGCTCAAGGCCAACCCGAACATCTCGGTCTGCGCGCTGCTGAACACCCTAGGCGCCCGCGCCGAGGTCTCCTCGATGGCCGAGCTGGTCACCGCCCTGCGGGCCGGCGTCGAGCCGCGCGACATCATCTTCCTCGGCCCCGGCAAGAGCCGCGCGGAGATCGCCGCCTGCCTCGCCGAGGGCATCCTGGCGATCGTCGTGGAGTCCTTCGGCGAGCTCGAACTCGTCGACGAACTCGCCGCCGAGCAGGGTGTGGTGGCCCCCGTCGCGCTGCGCGTCAACCCGACCTTCGCGGTCAAGGGCTCCGGCCTGACGATGGGCGGCAAGCCCCGCCAGTTCGGCATCGACGAGGAGCAGCTGCTCGCCGCCGAGGACCTCGCCACCCGGCACCCGAACGTCCGGCTGATGGGCGTGCACGCCTACATGGGCACCCGCATCCTCAACGAGGACGTCATCGTCGAGAACTCCACCCGGATCTTCGACCTCGCCGAGCGGGTCTCCGCCCGGCTGGGCTTCGAGCTGGAGCTGGTCGACGTCGGCGGCGGCCTGGGCGTCGGCTACTTCGACAACGAGCAGGACCTCGACCCCGAGCTGCTCACCAAGCGGCTCAACCCGGTCGTCGAGAAGTTCGCCGAGGCGCACCCCGGCACCCGGCTGCTGCTGGAGCTCGGCCGCTACCTCACCGCCCCGGCCGGCACCTACGTGGTCAAGGTCCGCTACGTGAAGACCTCGATGGGCGAGAACTTCGCGGTCGCCGACGGCGGCACCAACCACCACATGGCGGCCGTCGGCATCGGCTCCTTCGTCAAGCGCAACTTCCCCATGCGGGTGCTCAATCGCCTCGACGAGCCCGCCGACCGGCCGTGGGTGGTCACCGGCCCGCTCTGCACCCCCAACGACACCATCGGCAAGAACGTCCTGCTGCCCGAGGTCCGGGTCGGCGACCTGCTCGGCGTCGACCGTTCCGGCGCGTACGGGCCGACCGCCTCGCCGGTGTTCTTCCTCAGCCACGGCTACCCCGCCGAGGTCCTGGTGGACGGCGGCCACGCGCACCTGGTGCGCGACCGCGACACCACCGACGACCTGCTGGGCCGCCAGCACCGCTACGACGCCCCGGCCACCCCGGCCCGGGCCGCCCGGACCGAAGGGAACTGAACCGCCATGACCGACCTGACCCAGAGCACCGCCCCGGCCCAGGGCACCGGCCTCGACCGCACCGTGGTCGTCGCCCGGATCGCCGAGTCGCTCGGCGAGGTCCTCAAGCGCGAGCTGGACACCGCCGACGAGTCGCCCCGCCTGTTCGACGACCTCGGCCTGGACTCCACCTCCGTACTGGAGCTGCTGATGCGCCTGGAGGACGAGCTGGACGTCGAGTTCGACACCGACTCGCTGGAGCAGCGCCACTTCGAGACCGTGGGCACCCTCGCCGACTACGTGATCGAGCAGGCCTGACCCATGTACCTGAGCGCTGCGGCCACCCCGGCCGAGGCCCAGGGGCCGGGCCCGGTCCGCCTGCCGCTGCGGGTGCGGCGGATCGCGGCCCGGCGCTTCGGCCCCGGCCGGCCCTTCGTCCAGCGGGGTCCGATCCCCTGGCTGGAGCACTACCTCGCCGACATGTCCGAGCTCTACGGCGTCGGGGTGCGCCCCGGCTTCCTGGAGCACACCACCCGCAACAGCTTCGCCGAGATGGCCGGCGAGGTGGCGCCCTCGCTCGGCCCGTTCGGCGGGCCGGTCGACGTGGTGGCCGCCGCGTTCGCCACCGCCGACTCCGACATGGAGCGCTCGCCGACCAGCTACGTCTGCGAGCTGCTGCCCGGCGACCCGCTGCCGCTCGGCGTCACCGACCAGGGCGCGGTCGGCCCGTTCACCGCGCTGCGGCTGGCCGGCGAGTACGTGCGCGCCAGCGGCTTCGAGACCGCCGTCCTGGTGACCCTCGACCAGTCCAGCCAGCCGTACGAGCTGCCCGTGGCGCCCGGCCAGGAGGTCACCGCGGACTGCGCGGTCGGCCTCGGGCTGGCCGCCGACGAGCAGGCCGACACCCGGCTCGTCCAGTGGTCCGACGTGGCGCCCGAGCGGGTGGCCGGCCTGCTCGGCGATTGACGGACTCGCGGGCGCCCTCGGGGCTCTGGGTGGAGATCCGGGTGGCGAGGTCGGGGCGGATGTCGGTGCCGAGCATGGCGCAGGCCCAGGC
>NZ_JBSGFD010000030.1:0-62301 GCF_053603215.1 Kitasatospora sp. NPDC004240
GCCATCGGCGAGAAGGTCCTCGCCGCCCAGGGCCCCGGCGCCTGGCCCGTCTGCTCCGTCAAGGCCGGCCTCACCAAGTAGAGCCACCATGACGATGCCGCCGCACCCCACACCGGGTGCGGCGGCATCGTCATACCCGCGAACGAACGGAATGTGGCCGCTCCTCGCCGGGTGGGGCCGGCGGGGAGCGGCCCGTCGGAGGGCGGGCCGGACGGCCTACCGGGCGGTGAGGTACATGCCGGTGGCGTCGCGGCCCGCGGTGTTGCGGCAGGACCAGTTGCCACTCCCCTTGGCGTCCAGCAGGGTCAGGCAGCGCCCGAGCGCCTGCTGGGCGTAGTAGTTGGGGTGGAACGACTCCTCGACGGCCCCCTGGACGGTGGTGCCGAGGTCCATGAAGCGGGCCCATTCGCTGCCGGTCGCGGTGGGCGGGCTGCTCGGGGTCGCCATGCGGGTGGCGGTGGAGCAGACCGCGGTGCCGAGCATGAGGGTGCGGTCGAGCCAGTGCCGTTCCTCCTCCAGACCGCCGTGGCCGAACCGGTGGCTCCAGAGGGCGGCGACGAGTTCGAGCGCGCCCTGGGCCTCGGCGGGTGAGGTGAGGCCGAACTCGACGGCGGCGCGGATGTTGGCGTGGTCGTGGCGCAGCCGGGCGAGCCAGACGCTCTGCCGGGGGCTGAACCAGTCGGCCTCGGCGCGGGCGGCCAGGTCGCGGTAGTGGTCGCGGTGGCGTCGCCGGGTGTCCGGCTCGCGGCCCTGCTCGCGCAGCCGGGCGAGGCCGTAGTGGCGCAGTGTCTCCAGCATGCGGTAGCGGGGCTCGCCGGGGCGCTGCTCGCGGGTCAGCAGGGACTTGTCCATGAGGGCGGCGAGGGTGGGGAGTACCGCGTGGCGCGGCAGGTCCTCGCTGTGGCAGACCGCCTCGGCGGCGGCGAGGTCGAAGCCGCCGCGGAAGACGGACAGGGCGGTCCACAGGTGGCGTTCGCGGGGCGTGCAGAGGTGGTGGCTGGAGTCGATCGCGGCGTGGAGGGTGCGGTGCCGCTCCGGTACGGCCCGGCCGGTCGGCGTGGGCAGGTGCGGGCAGGCGTCGAGCCGGTCGAGGATCTGGCGGACCGGGAGGACCCGCATCCAGGACGCCGCCAGCTCGATGGCCAGCGGGATGCCGTCGAGGCGGGCGCAGATGTGGCCGGCCGCAGTCCACTCGTCCGCGCCGTGCGGGAATCCGCCGAGGACGGCCCGCGCCCGCTGGACGAACAGCCGTACGGCGGCGTAGCGGGTCAGCGAGTCGGGCCCCGGGAGGTGGTCCGCGTCGGGGGTGGCCAGGGGCGGGAGGTCGAGGATGTGTTCCCCGTAGACGCCGAGCCGTTGGCGGCTGGTCGTGAGGACCCGCAGACCGGGGGCGGCGGTGAGCAGGGTGTGGATCAGCGGTGCGCAGTGGTCGGTGAGGTGTTCGCAGTTGTCGAGGACGAGGAGCAGCCGCCGGTCGGCCAGGTGGTGGACGAGCAGGGCGAGCGGGTCGAGGGGTGACTCATGGGTGATCCCCAGGCCGAGGGCGACGGTCTGGGCGAGTCGTTCGCCGTCCTGGAGGAGGGCGAGGTCGACCAGGCGGACGCCGTGCGGGTACGAGGCTCGCAGGTCGCGGGCCGTGCGCAGGGCGAGGCGGGTCTTGCCGATCCCGGCCGGGCCGGTGACGGTGACCAGCCGCGTCCGGGTGAGTAAGCGGCGTGCCCGGGCGAGTTCACGGCTCCGTCCGACGAGGCTGTTGGTCTCTGCGGGGATGGCCTGGTCCCCAGGTCCGGTGAGATGCATGGTTCATGACAGCGTGTCGCGGCCCGGGCGCGCCACCGGTCCGGGGGAAGTCGCGACGGCGGGTGGCGGTTCCCCGCCCGCCGGCACCGCCCCGGCGGCACCGTCCGCTCCGTGGCCCCTTTCGGAAGGAACTGTTATCCCACCGGCCTCCGGGTGTCTCCCAACCGTCGGGATCGTCCGACAGCCCTCGGAAGACAGCGGAGCCCCCATGCACACCCCCACCGAACTCCCGTCGCGGCCGACCGCGTCCTGGACGGACCAGACCGTCCGGGCGCCGAGGGCGCGCGGGCACCGCGGCGTACGGCGTCCCGCCTGGAGGACCCGTACGGCGGCGCTCACGCTGTCGGGGGTCTCGCTGCTCGCGGCGATCGCGGTCGTCACCGTGAACCCGGCCGGGACCACCGACCAGGGCCGGTCCCAGGGCGCCGCGGGGACCCGCCCCGCCGGGGGCGTCCCGGCGGCCCCCGACACCGGTCCGGCCGCCACCGGTCCGGCGTCGCCACTCCCCACCTCGTCCGGCGGGCCGTCCGCCGACCCGTCCACGGCGCAGCCCACCGGTCCGTCCGTCGCGCCGACCGCCGCCCCCTCGCCGACCGCCATCGGTCCCACGAGCCGGCCGGCCACCGCCGCGCCGAAGGCCTCCGCGTCCGCCACCACGACCACCCTGGTGACGGCCACGACGGCCAGGCCGACCGCCGCTCCGGGCGGCGGGCCGGTCGGGCCGGACCCCAAGGTCCCCGGCCCCCGTACGGACTCCCGGAGCAACCAGGACGCCGAGGCCCTGTCGCTGCAGCTCCTCAACGCCGAACGCGCCACCGTCGGGCTGCCCCCGCTGGCCCTGCGCGCCGACCTCACGGACTACGCCCGCCGGTGGGCGCAGCACATGCGCACCTCCGGGTTCGGGCACTCGGCCGGCTCGGACACGCAGTACCTGGTGACCGGCTCGCGCACCTGGATCGGCGAGAACATCGTGTGGTGGAGCGACCCCGCCATGACCGCGCAGGAGGCGGCGGAGCGGTTCCAGTCCATGTGGCGCCACAGCCCGGGCCACTACAAGGCGCAGACCAGCACCTCGTTCACCGAGGTCGGCGTGGGTGTCTACCACGACGAGTCCGGCTGGTGGGGCGTGCACAACTTCTCCGACGCGCACTGACCGACGGCCGACGGCGCCCGGGGGCGGCAGCGGAAGCGGCCGGACGGGCGTCACGGGGTCGGGGCCCGGTGCCCCGGGCCTCCCCGTCGCCGAGGCGGCGGTGGGGAGGCCCGGGGCACCGGATCGCCTCAGACGAGGCCGGCCAACAGCTCCGCGAAGGGCTCGGGCCGGCTGAAGTAGCCGACGTGCGAGGCCTCCAGGGTGTGCACCTCGAAGGGGTTGTGCGGGGTCAGCTCGTCCGCTTTACGGATCATGTAGTCCTGAACGGCCGGCGGCATGCTCCTGTCCGCGGAGAGCCGGACGAAGGTGTGCGGGACACGGCCCCATCCGTCGGCCCGGACCACCGCGCCCGGCTCCAGCACCGTGTAGCTCTCGTCCGGGTCCAGGGAGTCCAGCAGCAGCCGGAACTGGTGGTCGGTGGAGTCGGCCATGACCGCGGCCTTCAGTTCCGCGAACAGCTGCGGGTCGGCGTGTGCGCTGCGCCAGTTCAGCCGGGCCACACCCGGGTTCCGCCCGTCCGCGTCGGGCACGGTGATGCGCGCGGCCAGGGCGTCGAGCAGGTTGTCGTCGACCACGTCCCACGGCTCGGTGAGCATGACCGGGTCACTGAGGCAGACCGCCGACAGGTAGACGACGCGGTGCAGCAGGTCCGGTGCGGCGTTGGCGACGGCGCTGATCGTCAGACCGCCGAAGCTGTTGCCGACCAGGACGACGGGCCCCGCCGCGGTGAGCCGGCGTATGACGGCCAGCACGTGGCGCACGTTGTCCTGCAGCGTGACACCCCGCATCGGCGAGGGGGCGTCGGCCAGGGCGATGAGGTCCTGCGGCTGGCGGTAGTAGTCGGCGGGGCCGTCGGCCAGGTCGCCGTGGCCCGGCAGGTCGACGGCGTACGAGCGGTGCCCGAGCAGGGCCAGCTCGTTCTGCAACGGGCCCCAGGCCCGGGCGTTGCTGGAGCCGCCGTGAACGAATACGAATGTGGGGCGCGAGGTTGCGCGCATGGTGAAGATCCTCGTCATCCTGAGGTGAACGGTGGACGTGAGACCTGGTGCCGGCGACGGCCTACACCATGGTCAGCGCGCCGACCGGGTGCGGATGGCCTGCCAGTTGTGGATGACGGAACTCATGGCGGTGACCATAACGCACCCCGTACCGAACCGGCCAAGGGTTTTCGGCACCTCGGCGGTGGACCGCCGCACACCGGGCGGTTCGGAGTCCGGCAGCACACCCGGATTGAGCCGTCCGGGTGAGGACCGCCGGTGCGACCGACGGGCCCGCCGTCCATCCGAACGGAGCAACCGGAGGTGCGCCGCCCGGGTGGGGCCCCGACGATCGGGTCTGACGCATGAGGCGTCGACAGGCCGGTCGAGGAGGCATCGGTTGAGTACCGTGGACGTTCCGGGCGACGACGCCGGCCGAGCGGGCGGGTCGCGCACCGCGGCCGCGGTGCGGGCCGCAGCCGCACCGAACAAGATCACCTGGCTGACCCTGGCGCTGATGACGGTCAGTTCGGTCGCCAGCCTGCGGGCCGCGCCGACCATGGCGGTGTACGGCCTCGCCTGCGTCTTCCTCTACCTGCTGCCGGCGGTGGTGTTCCTGCTGCCGACGGCGCTGGTGTCGGCCGAGCTCGCCTCCGGGTGGAGCGGCGGCGTCTACAACTGGGTGGCCCAGGGCCTGTCGAAGCCGCTGGGCTTCCTGGCCGTGTGGTGCCAGTTCGCGATGACCATCTTCTACTACCCCAGCCTCCTCGCCTTCGTGGCCAGCACGATCTCCTACGTGATCAACCCCGCGCTCGCCAGCAACGGCGTCTACACCGCGATCGTCATCGTGGTCCTGTACTGGACCGGCGTCTGGGTCTCCTCCCGCGGGACCAACGCCGTCGCGGGCCTGGCCTCCTGGGGGCTGATCATCGGAACGCTGATCCCCGGCACCCTGCTGGTCCTGCTCGGGTTCGTCTTCCTCGGGCAGGGCAACCCCTCGGCCGCCCCGATGGACGCCTCCCACCTCTTCCCCCAGTGGACCGGCATCGCCAGCCTGGTGCTGATCGTCAACAACTTCCTCAGCTACTCCGGCATGGAGATGAACGCCGTCCACGTCAACAAGCTGCGCGACCCCGCCAAGGAGTTCCCGAGGGCGATGTTCCTGGCCATGGGCATGGTCCTGCTGATCTTCATCCTGCCGGCCCTGGCGATCAGCTGGGTCATCCCGGCCGACCAGCTCAGCCTGACCGCCGGTGTCATGCAGGCCTTCGACGCGTTCTTCCAGTACTTCCACATCGGCTGGCTGGTCCCGATCGTCGCGGTCGCCCTGTGTTCCGCCTCCCTCGGCGGCATGCTCACCTGGCTCGCCGGCCCCTCCAAGGGCCTGCTGCTGATCTCCCGCCAGGAGGGCTACCTCCCGCCGTTCCTCCAGAAGCTCAACGCCCGCGGCATCCAGCAGAACATCCTCGTCACCCAGGGGCTCGTCACCACGGTCATCGCCCTGCTCTACGCGCTGATCCCCAACGTGTCCAGCGTGTACTGGATCTTCTCGGTGATCACCACCCAGGTCTACCTGATCATGTACCTGCTGATGTTCCTGGCCGCCATCCAACTGCGCCGCAAGCAGCCCGACCACCCGCGCGGCTACCGCGCACCGATGCTCACCACGATCTGCGTGATCGGCTTCGTGGCGTCGGCGCTGGCCATGGCGATCGGCTTCGTGCCGTCCTCGCAGTTCGGCAGCGGCAGCGTCTGGGCGTACATCGGGATCGTCGGCGGCGGCCTGCTGCTCCTGGGGATCGTGATCCCGTTCTCGTTCCTGAAACTGCGCAAGCCGAGCTGGCGCCAACCCGACGCCGACACCGGCGAGGAGGCCGTGGCATGAGCCCCACCCGGATGGCGTCCGAGCACCGCTGGATCTACATCTGCTCCATCGTGCTGCTGGTCGCGCTGGCGGTCGTCGGCCTGCTGACGTACACCCAGCAGCATGCCACCAACGAGGCCCACCGGAAGGCCAACCAGCTGAACGAGGCGAGGACCGCCCAGGGCCTGCCCGCCGTCAACGTCAACAACACCGCCCTGGTCCTCGGCACCGACGGCGGCGCGGTCTGCGAGGACCCGAACTCGGCGTTGAAGCAGGCCCTGTGGCGGGTCAACCTGGCCAACGGCGCGGGCGGGCCCGGGATGCGGCCGGTCATCGCCGACTCCCGGATCCTGCGCGCGGGCGCCGAGATCATCAAGGTGTACTGCCCGGACAAGCTCGACGACTACCAGGAACAGCTCGACAGCCTCAAGACCGAGGACACCGTCAACGACTGATCCTGACGGTACGGCGGTCCCCTGCCGATCGGCAGGGGACCGCCGTACCGTCGGGCCGGGCCGGGCCGGCCCGCCGGAACCGGATGATCGACCAGGCCGGGGGCTCCCGGCTCAGCAGACGTCGCGGCTCAGTAGACGTCGCGGACGTAGCGCCGGTCGGCGGCGAGCTGCTTGACGTGGGCGTCGGCCTCCTCCTCGGTCAGGCCGCCGTGGGTCGCGGCGATCTCCCGCAGGGTGCGGTCGACGTCCTTGGCCATCCGGGCGGCGTCGCCGCAGACGTAGAGGTGCGCGCCGTTCTGCAGCCAGTCCCAGAGCCGCAGTCCGTGCTCGCGCATCCGGTCCTGGACGTAGACCTTGTTGCGGTGGTCGCGGGAGAACGCCAGGTCGAGCCGGTCCAGGTGCCCGGAGGCGCGGAAGGCGGCGAGCTCCTCGCGGTAGTAGAAGTCGGTGGCCTCCCGCTGCTCGCCGAAGAACAGCCAGTTCGGGCCGGTGTGGCCACGGGCGTGGCGGTCCTCCAGGAACCCGATGAACGGGGCGACGCCGGTCCCCGGGCCCACCATGATCATGGGCGTGGCGGGGTCGGCCGGCGGCCGGAAGTGCGGGGAGCGCTGGACGAACACCGGCACCGGGCCGTCGTCCGCGTTGTCGGCGAGGTAGCTGGAGCAGACGCCCTTGCGGGGGTGCCCGGCGCCGTTGGCGTAGCGGACGACGGACACCGTCAGCCGCACCTCCCCGGGGTGGGCCAGCGGGCTGGAGGATATCGAGTACAGCCGGGGCTGGAGGCGCTTGAGCACACCGGCCCACTCCCCCGCGCCCGCCCGTACCGGCAGTGAGCCGATCACGTCGACGGCCTGGCGGCCCCAGCTCCACTTGGCGAGCTCCCCGGTGTTGTCGGGGCGCAGCAGCCGCCTGAGGTCGCGGTCGCCGGAGCGCTCGACGGCGAAGCGCAGCAGGTCGGGGGTGATCCTGGCGATCTCCAGGCGGCTGCGCAGGGCCTCGCGGAAGGGGATCGCGCCCTGGTCGCCGACGGTCACGGGCTCGTCGGGGTCGGCGCCGGTGACGGCCAGCCACTCGTCGACGAGTTCGGGGCAGTTCACCGGCCAGACGCCGAGGGCGTCGCCGGGCTCGTACTGGAGGTCGCCGTGCTCGCCGCCTCGGGTGTCGAAGGCGAACTGCCGGACCTCCTTGGCGGAGCCGGGCAGGCTGAGCAGGCGGTTGCCGATCAGCAGGGTGCCGAAGGGCGCGGCCTTGGTGTAGCCGGTCCGGGCGGGCGAGGCGCTCGGGGTCACCGGGGCGGCGGTGGCCTGGGCGGAGGCGGCCGGGGCCGCGGTCGCCGGGACGGAGGCGGCGAGGGCCGTGACCACCTGGTCCAGCCAGCGGCCGGCGGCCTCCTGGTAGTCGGGCTCGCAGTCGGCGCGCGGGGCGAGGCGGGTGGCCCCGAGCTCGTGGAGACGCTGGTCGAGCCGGCGCCCGTGGCCGCAGAAGTCGTCGTAGCTGGAGTCGCCGAGCGCGAGCACGGCGTAGCGCAGGGCGCCGGCCCCGCCCGGGCCGCCCGCCGCGAGCCCGGTCGCCGTCAGGCCGGTCGCCGTCAGACCGTCCGTCGAGAGGCCGTCCGCCGAGGCGCCGTCGGCCGTGAGGCGGTCCCAGAAGGCGGATCCGTTGTCGGGGGCCTCGCCGTCGCCGAAGGTGCTGGTGATCAGCAGCACCGGCGTCCCGGCGGTCAGCGCGTCGGGCCCGGCCTCGTCCATGCCGAGCAGCAGCGGCTGCCAGCCCTCGGCCGTCAGCCGCTCGGCGGCCCTGGCGGCGGCCTCCTCGGCGTTGCCGGTCTGCGAGGCCCAGAGCACGGCGACCGTACGGGCCGGCGCGGCGGCCGCCGGCTCCTGGACGGCCGCCGCGGCGCCGGGGGCGGTCGCCACGGCACCGGGGGCGAGCGGGTCGGGCTCGGAGCGGGAGTACGTCCCGGCGAGCATGCCGTTGATCCAGCGGGCCCGCTCCGGGTCGACCGGCGCCCGGGGCGGCAGCACCGGTACGGCGGTGGCCTGCGGGCGGGTGGAGCCGAGTCCGGCCAGGAAGCCGGAGAGGTAGGTGCGTTCGGTGACGGTGAGGGCGGGCGGCGCGAGGTCGGTGATGCCGACCATCCTGGCCAGCACCGCGACCGGGGAGGCCGGGTCGAGGAGGGAGCGCGGGGCCGGCACGGAGGCGGCGACGGGCCCGACCGCCCCGGCGGACGCGGCGGCGGGCCTGGCGGCGGGTGCGGCCGGGAGCTCCGGGCGCTCGGGGGCCGCGACCGGGCGCAGCGCGACGGCGCAGACCTTGAGCTCGGGCTGGAAGGAGATCGGGTCCACGGCGTCGCTGGTGACCGCGTTGATCGAGAGGTACTCGCCGAACAGGTCGTTCCAGTGGAACGGCGCGAAGCAGTTGCCCGGCCGGACCCGGTCGGTGACCACGGCCGGCAGCACCGCGCGCCCCCGCCGGGAGGCGACCTCCAGGTGGTCGCCGTCGGCGATGGCCAGGGCCTCGGCGTCCTGCGGGTGGACCTCCACGAAGGGGCCCGGGTTGAGCTTGTTGAGCTTGGTGACCCGGCCGGTCTTGGTCAGGGTGTGCCACTGGTGCTGGAGGCGGCCGGTGTTGAGGACGAACGGGTAGTCGTCGTCGGGCAGTTCGGCGGCCGGGAGGTGCGGGCGGGCGAAGAACGAGGCCCGTCCGGTCGGGGTCGGGAACGCCAGGCGCGGGCGGCTGCCGTCGGGGCGCTCCAGCAGGCTCTGGCTGACGCCGTCGTTGAGGTAGCGGATCGGGTTGCGCTCCGGGCCGGCGGGGGCGGCGGGCCACTGCACCGGGGTCTCGCGCAGCCGCTCGTACGACACGCCCCGCAGGTCCCAGCCGGTCTTGGGGTTCCAGGCGCGTTTGAGCTCCTCGAACACCTCCTCGGCGGTGCGGTGGTCGAAGCCCGGGAAGCCCATCTCGCGGGCGACCCGGGCGATGATCTGCCAGTCCGGGAGCGCCTGGCCGACCGGGTCGGCCCCGGGGCGGGCCAGGGTGAGGTTGCGCTCCGAGTTGATCAGCACGCCCTCGGACTCGGCCCACATGGCGGCGGGCAGGACGACGTCCGCGTAGGCGTTGGTCTCGGTGTCGGCGTAGACGTCCTGGGTGATGACGAGCTCGGCGGTCTCCAGCCCGGCGATGACGGTCTTCCGGTTGGCGACGGAGGCGACCGGGTTGGTGCAGATGATCCAGCACGCCTTGACGGCGCCCTCGGCCATCCGCTCGAACATCTCGACGGTGCCCTTGCCGACCTCGGTGCGCAGGGTGCCCGCGGGCAGGCCCCACAGCTCCTCGACGAAGGCCCGCTCCTCGGGCACCAGGACGGACCGCTGGCCGGGCAGGCCCGGGCCCATGTAGCCCATCTCCCGGCCGCCCATGGCGTTGGGCTGGCCGGTGAGCGAGAACGGGCCGCTGCCGGGGCGGCAGATCGCGCCGGTGGCCAGGTGCAGGTTGACCAGGGCGTTGGTGTTCCAGGTGCCGTGGGTGGACTGGTTGAGCCCCATCGTCCAGCAGCTCATCCACTCGCCGGCCTCGCCGATCAGCCGGGCGGCCCGGCGGATGTCCTCCTCGGGGATGCCGGTGACCTCGGCGACCTTCGCCGGAGGGTAGTCCTGGAGGAAGCCGGGCATCTCCTCCCAGCCGTCGGTGAACTCGGCGATGAACGCGGGATCGGTGTGCCCGTTCTCCACCAGCAGGTGCAGCAGCCCGTTCAGCAGGGCGAGGTCGGTGCCCGGTCTGATCTGCAGGAAGAGGTCGGCCTTGTCGGCGGTCGCGCTGCGGCGCGGGTCGACCACGATGAGCCTGGCGCCCGCCTTGACCCGGTCCATCATCCGCAGGAACAGGATCGGGTGGCAGTCGGCCATGTTGGAGCCGGTCACCAGGAAGACGTCGGCGTGGTCGAAGTCCTCGTACGAGCCGGGCGGCCCGTCGGCGCCGAGCGACAGCTTGTAGCCGCTGCCCGCACTGGCCATGCACAGCCGGGAGTTGGACTCGATCTGGTTGGTGCCGACGAAGCCCTTGGCCAGCTTGTTGACCAGGTACTGGGCCTCCAGCGTCAGCTGGCCGGAGACGTAGAAGGCGAGCGCGTCCGGCCCGTGCTCGTCGAGGATCGCCCGCAGCCGGCGCGCGGTGGCGGTGATCGCCGCGTCGACGTCGGTCGGGACGGCCTCGGTGCCGCGTTCGGTGCGGAGCAGGGCCGTACCCAGCCGCCCCTCGGTCGCGGCGAGCATGTCGGCGGTGGTGGCGCCCTTGGTGCACAGCCGGCCGGCGTTGGCGGGATGCCCGCGGTCGCCCGTCGCCCTGGCCACCGTACGGCGGCCCTCGCCGGAGGCGGGGGAGGCGATGTCGAGGACCAGCCCGCAGCCGACACCGCAGTACGAGCACACCGTCCTCACGGTGCTGGTGGTGTCCGGGCCCGGTGCCGTCACGGCCGCTCCCTCTCAGGTGGTGGTCCTCGTCACCGGACGCGGCCCCGGCAGGGGGCGGTGGTCGTGACGTCCGGCGGTGGGAGTGTCCCACCGTCAACGACCCTAGGGAGGAGCCATTAACGCGAGATCACGAAGGCCACTTTCCCGAGGTAAACCCCGCCGCACACCGCCGGTCCCGCCCGTGTGAGCTCCCGCGGGGGACGACGCCGGTGCGCCCCGCCCGCACCCGGGGTCGTCGCCCTCCGCGAGCTCCCCCATGGTGTCCACGCCGGCGGGCCGGTCACCGTTCACGGCGGAACTTCGGTGCTTTTGCCCCGCGATGCGCCGCCGGGTGGCGTTCGAGGACGTCGGTGACGTTCCGGCGGCGGTACGCGGCCCTCCCGGCCGGGGCGAAATCGCGCAGACCGGGGAATTCCGCTGAATGGTCGCCGGTCGGGTCATGTCACCGATATCAGGCCGATCGCCCGGGCGAATTCCGGCCGGAGGGCGGGGAACCGGCCACATTCCTGGCCCGAACGAATCATCGATGGTTAGCATGCGTTGCCCTTGCCCCCTTGCGCCTTCCCCTAGTTCGCGGGAGAGACAGTGCGTCGCCTCTGCATATTCCTGGCAGCAGTCCTGATGGCCGCACTGATCGTCCCGGTGGAGCAGTACTGGGGTTGGGGCCGGGCGCAGGCCGCGACCTGCACGAACGACACCAACTGGGCGGCCGGCGCCCGCGGTGAGGCCAAGCGGTGCATCAACGGGCACCTGTACACGACCCGCCGCCAACTCGCCGTGCTCCCGGGATGCCTGGGGCCCACCAGGCCCGGATTCGTCTACGACAGGAACACCTGCGGCAAGGGCGTCGAGGCCATCGGACAGGCCCGCGGCGTCAAGTACCTGAGCGACCGGGTCGAGACCCCGAGCCAGGGGCTGATCAGCCCCGATGTGCAGTGGGAGATGTACCAGCCGGGGAACAAACGGCCGGACATCGTGGTGTACGACCGGAACAATGCGGCCGCCGGGGTCGACGTCATCGAGGCGAAGGTCAAGGGCGAGAACGCGGATTACCCGCAATGGGGCACCCAGGTCGACGGGTACATCGCGCACTTCCGCAGCCAGGGCATGGTGAACGTCCGGCGCGGCGACACCCTCAACAAGTGGGGCGTCTACCGGGACGAATTCCAGGTGTGGGACGCGGAGAAGACCTGCAAGACGGCCGCCGGGGACGCCGGCTACGTCCGCCGCACCTACCTGGGCACCGCACCGCAGGCCGGCCTGCTGAGCATCGAGGAGGACCGCGGCAAGCGGGTCTGCGACAAGGACAAGGTGCAGCCGCCGTCCCCGCCGATCATCCTGCCGACCGCCCAGCCCACCTCCCAGCCGACCTCGCAGCCGAGCGCCACCCCGACGAGCACGCCGACCGCCGAGCCCACCATGGTCCCGATCCCGCCGATCACGCCGATCCCCGTCCCCGCCGAACTGGTCTCCCGCTTCGAGGAGCTGGCCCACGACGGCGGCGTCCCCGGGGACCTGCTCGCCGCCGGCGCGCTCACCGTCCTCGCCTCGGCCCTGCTCACCGAGATCGAGGCGGCTCTGGGCACCAGCCTGGGCGCGGCCCTCCTCGCCGAACTGGCCCTGACCGCACCGGCGGCACTCGCCCTGGGCGCGATCGCCGTCGCGGTGCTCATCACCTGGTTCCTGATCGACCACTACGGTGCGCACGCCAACGGCGACCCGCACTTCGCCACCGTGGACGGTCTGAACTACGACCTGCAGTCGGCCGGCGAGTTCACGCTCGCCCAGTCCGAGCGCCACCACGTCACCATCCAGGGCCGGATGGCCCCGCTCTGGGCGTCCAGCAACGTCTCCACGCTCACCCGGGTCGCCATGGAGGTCAACGAGCACCGCGTAGAGCTCGACAACGACGGCCTGTACGTGGACGGCCTGGCGCGGCCCCTGGAGACCGGCACGATGCTCTCGCTCGGCGAGGGCGCCTTCGTCACCCGCGACACCAGCGGCCGCTACCTGGTGATGTGGCAGGGCGTCAGGGGCCCGGTCTTCGCCTGGTCGCACGGCAACGGCCACCTGTACGTGCCCCCGGCGACCGACAGCGACCTGGTCGGCCTGTTCGGCGACGCGGACGGCGACCCGTCGAACGACCTGAAGCTCGCCGACGGCACCCGGCTGCCCGCCGACACCCCGCCCGCCGTCCTGCACGCCGACTACGCCGACTCCTGGCGGATCACCGACGACGAGTCGCTCTTCACCTACGCACCCGGCCAGAACACCGCGACCTTCACCGACCTCACCTACCCCCGCAACATCGTCACCTGGCACGACCTGGCACCCGACCAGATCGCCCTGGCCACCACCAAGTGCGAGGCCGCGGGCGTACCGGCCGGCCCGGCGTTCAACGGCTGCGTCCTCGACGTGGCGCTGACCGCCGACACCGCGTTCGCCACCGGCGCCGCCCAGCGCCGGACGGCCGGCCTGGACCCGCTGGCCCGGGGCGTGGACGCCGCCGGCGACCTGTCCACGGACTTCGAGAGCCCGTCGCTACCGACCAACCTCTCCCCCGCCAGACTGTCCGGCGACCCCGGCACGACCTCCTTCGCCGGACCCTTCACCAGCACCGAGTCCTACCGCTTCTACGTCCAGGCACTGCCCTCGCACCTCGGCGGCACGCTCTCCTTCGACCTACTCACCCTCGGCGACTGGACGACGGGCACCGAGGCCAGGACGGTCACCGTCCAGACCGACCGCGCCAACCCGTACACCGTCACACCGAGCACCCTCACCCCCGTGGCGAGCGGCACGCTCGCCGGCGGGGTCCCGTACAAGCGGTACCGGGTGACGGTACCGTTCACGCACAGCGACGCGCAGGCCGAGTTCAAGGTCTCGGCGACCGGGATCAGCGGCATCGCCAACCAGGCCTTCGGCGTCGACGACCTCGCCCTGCACGTCCAGGTCGTGCCGCCGCAGTCCTTCACCGGCAGCCTGCCGCTCAGCGTCTCCGACGGTGTGCCCGGCCCCGGCGCGGGCAACCTGGAGAACACCGCCGCCGAGGACGACTACCGGTTCGACGTCCCGGCCGGCGGGGCCGTCTACATCGACCCCACGGCCTGCCCCGGCGGCAGCGCCAACCTCCGCTGGACCCTGGAGACCGCCGCCGGCGCCGCCGCGGGCTCCGGCTACGGCTGCCAGGGCGCCGAGCTCCGCAACCTGGCGCCCGGCCCGTACCGGCTGGCCGTCAAGGCGCAGAACGGCTCCGCGGGCAGCTACGCGCTGCGCGTGACCGCCGTCCCCGCCGACGTCACCGCCACGGCCGCCGTCGACGGCGCGCCCGCCACCCTGACCACCACCGCGCCCGGCCAGAACGGCGGCTGGACCTTCACCGGCACCACCGGGCAGAACGTCTACCTCGACCTCTCCGCCGGCACCGTGAACCTGCTCGACGCCGAGGTGTCGGTCATCAAACCGGACGGCACGACCCTGCGGACCGGCCAGTACTGCGGCACCTCCTGCGGCTTCGACACCTTCGCCCTGCCCGCCGACGGCACCTACACGGTCCGGTACGACCCGCGCGCGGCCGTGGTCGGCTCGCTCACCGCCACGATCCGGGCCGTCCCCACCGACACCACCGCCGCCCTGGCGGCCGACGGCACCGCGTCCCGGCTCACCACCACCGTCCCCGGTCAGAACGGTGTCTGGACCTTCACCGGCACCACCGGCCAGCGGGTCCACGTCGACCTCTCGGCGGGCACGCTCCACCTCCTCCACGCCTCCGCGTCCCTCGTCAGGCCCGACGGCACCGTGCTCTCCCACACCTACTGCGGCACCTCCTGCGGCTTCGACACCACCACGCTGCCCGCGAACGGCACGTACAAGGTCGTCTTCGACCCGCAGGGCAACGCGACCGGCTCGCTCACCGCCAGGCTCTGGTCCGTCCCCTCCGACCCGGCCACCACGATCGCCACCGACGGCACCGCGTCCAGGCAGAGCACGACGGTCCCCGGCCAGAACGCGGTGTGGACCTTCACCGGGACGGCCGGCCAGCGGGTCGGGTTCGGCTTCACCGACGGCACGCTGGACGTGCTCAAGGCGCAGGTGTCCGTGCTCAAGCCGGACGGCACCGCCCTGCGCAACTGGCAGTACTGCGGCACCTCCTGCACCTTCGACACCACCACGCTCCCGGCCGACGGCACCTACCGGGTCGTCTTCGACCCGCAGGGCACCGCCACCGGCTCGCTGACGGTCGCCGTCTCCGCCGACGTGGCCCGGCCGGTCACCACGGACGGCACGGCCTCCGTCCTGACCACCGGCGCCGCCGGCCAGAACGGGGCATGGACCTTCACCGGAACGGCCGGCCAGCGGGTCTACTTCGACTTCTCCGCCGGTACTTTCGGCGCCTTCCACGCCGAGGTTTCCGTCCTCAAACCGGACGGGACGACCCTGCTCGGCTCGCAGTACTGCGGCACCTCCTGCGGACTCGACACCACCGTCCTCCCGGTGGACGGCACCTACTCGGTGCTGCTCCGCTCCACCGGGCCGACGGGCGGCTCGCTCACCGCGAGGCTGTACACCGTGCCCGCCGACCTCACCGGCCCGATCGCCACCGACGGCACGCCCGCGAAGCTGACCACCACCACGCCCGGCCAGAACGGCGGTTGGACGTTCACCGGCACCGCCGGCCAGCGCGTCCTCGTCGACCTCTCCGGCGGCACCCTCGGCATCTTCAGCGCCTACACGTCGATCCTCAAGCCCGACGGCACCGCACTGCGCGACAACCAGTACTGCGGCGACCGGTGCGTCTTCGACACCACCACGCTGCCCGTGGACGGCACCTACACCGTGCGCTTCGACCCCCAGGGCAACGCGACCGGCTCGCTCACCGCCAGGCTCTGGTCCGTCCCCGCCGACCCGACCACCACGATCGCCACCGACGGCACGCCCGCCACGGTGACCACCACCGTCCCCGGACAGAACGGCGGTTGGACCTTCGCCGGGACGGCCGGGCAGAAGGTGGGCCTCGGCTTCACCGGCGGCACGCTGGACGTGCTGAAGGCCCAGGTGTCCGTCCTCAGGCCGGACGGAACGACGCTCCTGGCCTCGCAGTACTGCGGCGCGACCTGCACCTTCGCCACCACCGCCCTGCCGGTGGACGGCGTCTACAAGGTCGTCTTCGACCCCCAGGGCACCGCCACCGGCGCCCTCACCCTGAGCGTCTCCGCGGACGTGGTGCGGACCGTCACCACCGACGGCACCGCGTCCACCCTGACCACCACCGCCGCCGGGCAGAACGGCAGCTGGACCTTCGCCGGGACCGCCGGCCAACGGGTCTACTTCGACCTGTCGGCGGGGACCTTCGGCACCCTGAACGCCGAGGTGTCCGTACTGCGGCCGGACGGCACGACCCTGGTCAACCCGCAGTACTGCGGCGCCGGTTGCGGGCTCGACACCACCACCCTGCCGGTGGACGGCACCTACACCGTGGCGCTCCGGACCACCGGCACCACGGGCGGCTCCCTCACCGCCAAGCTGTACACCGTGCCCGCCGACGCCACCGCCACGATCGCCACCGACGGCACACCCTCCAAGCTGACCACCACCGTCCCCGGCCAGAACGGCGTCTGGACGTTCACCGGGACGGCCGGGCAGAAGGTCGGATTCGGCTTCAGCGGCGGCACGCTGGACGTGCTCAAGGCCGGGGTGTCCGTCCTCAAGCCGGACGGCACCGCCCTGCGCACCTGGCAGTACTGCGGCCCGTCCTGCACCTTCGACACCACCACGCTCCCGGTCGACGGCACCTACAAGGTGGTCTTCGACCCGCAGGGGACCGCCACCGGCTCCCTCACCCTGAGTGCCTCCGGCGACGTGCTGCGGGCGGTCGCCACGGACGGCACACCGTCCGTCCTGACCACCACCGCCGCCGGGCAGAACGGCAGCTGGACCTTCACCGGAACGGCGGGCCAGCGGGTGTACTTCGACTTCTCGGCCGGCACGTTCAGCAGCTTCAAGGCCGAGGTGTTCGTCCTCAGGCCCGACGGCACGACCCTGCTCAACTGGCAGTACTGCGGCACCTCCTGCGGCTTCGACACCACCACCCTGCCGGTGGACGGCACCTACACCGTGGGCCTGCGGACCACCGGCACCACGGGCGGCTCCCTCACCGCGAAGCTGTACACCGTGCCCGCCGACGCCACCACCGCGATCGCCACCGACGGCACACCCTCCAAGCTGACCACCACCGTCCCCGGCCAGAACGGCGTCTGGACCTTCGCCGCGACCGCCGGCCAGCGCGTCTACCTCGACTTCTCCGGTGGCACGATCAGCACCTTCAACGCCCAGGCCTCCGTGCTCAAGCCGGACGGCACGGTGCTCCTCGCCTGGCAGTACTGCGGCGACAAGTGCGTCTTCGACACCACCGCCCTGCCCGTGGACGGCACCTACACCGTCCGCTACGACCCCCAGGGCAACGCGACCGGCTCCCTCACCGCCAAACTGTGGATCGCCCCGAACCTTCCCGCCACCCCGGTCACCACGGACGGCACGGCGGCGAAGGTGACCACCACCGTCCCCGGACAGAACGGCAGTTGGACGTTCACCGGCACCGCCGGACAACGCGTCTACCTCGACTTCTCCGGCGGAGCAATGGACATCCTCAAAGCCCAGGTCGCACTCCTCAAGCCCGACGGAACCACCCTGCGCAGCAGCCAGTACTGCGGCGACAAATGCGCCTTCGACACCACCACGCTCCCCGCGGACGGCACCTACACCGTCCTCTACGACCCCCAGGGCAGCACGACCGGCTCCCTCACCGCCAAGGTCTGGGCCGTCCCCGCCAACCCCGTCACCCCGGTGACCACGGACGGCACGGCGGCGAAGGTGACCACCACCGTCCCCGGACAGAACGGCAGTTGGACGTTCACCGGCACCGCCGGACAACGCGTCTACCTCGACTTCTCCGGCGGAGCAATGGACATCCTCAAAGCCCAGGTCGCACTCCTCAAGCCCGACGGAACCACCCTGCGCAGCAGCCAGTACTGCGGCGACAAATGCGCCTTCGACACCACCACGCTCCCCGCGGACGGCACCTACACCGTCCTCTACGACCCCCAGGGCAGCACGACCGGCTCCCTCACCATCAAGGTCTGGAGCGTCCCCGCCGAACCCACCACCCCGGTGGCCGTCGACGGCACGCCGGTGACGCTGGCCACCACCACTCCAGGCCAGAACGGCAGTTGGACGTTCACGGGCACCGCCGGGCAGAAGGTCGCGTTCGCGTTCTCCGGCGGTTCGACGGGCGGCTCCCTGAACGCCATGGTGTCGGTCCTCAAGCCGGACGGGACGACCCTGCGCGGCAGTCAGTACTGCGGCGTCTCCTGCACCTTCGACGCCACGACACTGCCCGCGGCCGGCCAGTACAAGGTGCTGTTCGACCCGCAGGGCAGCGCGGTCGGCGCCCTGACCGCGAAGCTGACACCGACCCCGTGACCGGCCGCCCCCGACCCCGGAGACAAGACACCGTGAAGCGCACCCGAATCGCCGCCGTCCTGCTGTCCGCCGTCCTGGCTCCCGCGCTGGTGGCGTGCAGCGGCGGCGGCGACGAACCGGCCAAGCCGGCGGCGGTCCCGACCACCCTCCCGACGTCCACCGAGACCAAGGCCGTCGTCCAGGGATTCGAGACCGTTCCGCAGTCGACCCTGGCCGCCTACCTCGACACCCTCCGCGGCATCGACCCCGCCCTCGCGCAGAACGACGTCAACGCCTGGCAGCAGGGCATCCACCTCTGCTACCGGGCCTACGGCGGCCTGCCACAGGACCAGCTGGTCACCGCCGCCGGCCAGGCCTTCGCCAGTGAGAAGGGTGAGGCGATCGTCGCGGCGGCCCAGAAGCACCTGTGCGGCGTCAAGGCCGTCCGCGACGAGTGGGAGAAGCACAGGCCCCGGTCACCGTGACACGGGCGCCCCTCGTCGGAACACCTGCCTCGGAACGCCTCGCCTCAGAACGCCTCGCTGATGTCGAAGAACCCGACGGTGTACCCCGGGCCCGGGCCCAGGACCGGCCGCGGGTCGGAGCCGTCCAGCAGGTGGGCGTACAGGCCGTCGCCGGGGCGCAGTTCGACCAGCCGCCCGCCGGCCAGCGCGTGGAGGCCGCCCGCGTCCTGCGGGTCGCGGTCGAAGCGGCGGGTCGCGCCCGAGGTCACGTCCCGGAGCAGGACCGGCGCGACCGGCTCCTCGGGGTCCTCCTCAAGGAGCAGCAGTTCACGCGGCCCGCTCCACGTGCCGTTGGGGCTGGCGACGGTGAGCAGCCCCTCGTAGTGGGCCACCTCGGCGCCGTCCTCGGCGGACAGCACGATCGTGGCCGCGACGTCCTCCTCCGACACGTACGTCGCCGCGATCAGCCGCCCGTCCGGCGACCAGCTCACGGACGCCTCCACGGTCGCCCAGCCGGGGGCGGACCAGATCCGGCGGCGTGCGCCCGTGGCGAGGTCCAGCACGCCGACCCGGACGTCGTCGCCGGTCAGCGTGGCGAGCGTACGACCGTCCGGTGAGAGGGCCGCGAACTCGGTGCCGCCCTCCGCGGTCGCGTCGTGGGAGTGCCGCTCCCCGGTGGCCAGGGTGAACAGCACCAGGTCGCGGTCCGGCCGCTCGGCCGGGCCGGTGCGGACGAGTGCCCGGGTGCCGTCCCAGGACAGCGCCAGCGGCCGCGCCGCCGCTCCCCCGGGTACGTCGGCGACCCGGACGAGCTCACCCCCGTCGGCGTCCTGCGCCACGAGCGTCCCGGTGCCGTCGGGCGCGGTCAGCTGCGCCATGAACCGGGCCCGTCCGATCCGCCGTTCCTTCAGCGAGTCGGGGGTCGTTCCCCAGGACTCGTCCGCCATCACGGAACCTCCGCAGCACGTCGCAGCCAGCAGGACAGCCTTCCGTGCCGGAGCCTACCAAGGACACGAACGATCCAGGCGGGAACCGGAGCGAAGCCCAAGAGGCCGGCGGGGAGAGCCGGTTGGGACGGCCGGTCGGGCGGTCACGACGAGCCGGCGGCGCCGGGCCCCGGACGAAAATCACTCGCCGGGGCCCGGTGCTCGTCGGCCCGGTGTTCGTCGGCCCGGTGTTCGTCGGCCCGGTGTTCGTCGGACGGGCCTCAGAGCGCGCGCCGCGCGGCCGCGATCCGGTCCGGGTCCCAGCCGGGCCGGGGCACCGATGCGAGCAGCAGCCGGGTGTACGGGTGCCGCGGCTCGGCGAGCACCTCGGCGGTGGGCCCGGCCTCGACGATCCGGCCGTGGCGCATCACGATCACCTCGTCGGTGACGCAGCGCACCACGCCGAGGTCGTGGGTGATGAACAGGTAGCCGATGCCGGTCCGTTCGCGGATGTCGGCGAGCAGGTTGAGGACCTGGGCCTGGACCGAGACGTCGAGCGCGGCGACCGCCTCGTCCAGCACCATCACCGCCGGTTCGACGGCGAGGGCGCGGGCGATGGCGACCCGCTGGCGCTGGCCGCCGGAGAGCTGGCGGGGCAGCGCCTCGGCCGCGCGGGTGCCGAGGCCGACCTGGTCGAGGAGTTCGGCGACCCGGCGCCCGTGGTCGGCGTCGGGGAAGTGCAGCCGCAGGGTCTCGCGGAGCACCGCCTCGACGCTGGTCCTCGGGTCGAGGGAGAGGTACGGGTCCTGGAAGACCATCTGCACCTCGCGGGCGCGGGCGAGGCGCTCCGCCCGGCCGCGCACCCGGCCGGTGCGGGGGCGGCCGCGGACGCCGACCCGTCCCACGTCGGCCTGTTCGAGGCCGACGACGATGCGTGCGGTGGTGGTCTTGCCGGAGCCGGACTCGCCGACGATGCCGAGCGATCCGCCGGCGGCGAGGGTGAAGGAGACGTCGTCGACGGCGCGTACGGCACCGAAGGCGCGGCAGAGGCCCTCGACCTCCAGCACGGGCCGGGACTCCGCCGTGGGGGTGCTGGGCACGGCTGCGGGGGTGCTAGGCACGGGCGGCGCTCCCTTCGAGCCGGTCGGTGTGGTGGCAGGCGGCGAGGTGTCCGTGGTCGCCGGGCGCGGGGACCGGTGCGGGGGGCCGTTCGCCGCAGAGGTCGGAGGCGAGGTGGCAGCGGGCGGCGAAGGCGCAGCCGGTGAGTTCCCGGCGCAGGTCCGGTGGTTGGCCGTCGATGGCGGTGAGCCGTCCGCGGGGGCCGTCGAGCCGTGGGGTGGAGGCGAGCAGGGCGGCGGTGTAGGGATGGCGGGGGCGGGCAAAGAGGGCCTCGGCGGGGCCGCTCTCGACGATCCGGCCGGCGTACATCACGAGGACCCGGTCGCTGATGGCGGCGGCGAGGCCGAGGTCGTGGGTGACGAACAGCAGGCCGGTGCCGAAGCGCGTCCGCAGCCGGTCGAGCAGGGCGACGACCTCGGCCTGGCTGGTGACGTCGAGCGCGGTGGTCGGTTCGTCGGCGAGCAGCAGGGCGGGGTCGCCCATCAGCGCGGCGGCGATCATGACGCGCTGGAGCATGCCGCCGGACAGCCGGCCGGGGTGGCGGTCGAGGAGGTGGGCGCCGAGGCCGACGGCGTCGAGGAGTTCGGTGGCGCGCCGGGTGGCGTCCGGGCGGCTCATCGCGCCGGTGAGGGTGACGCTCTCGGTCAGGAAGTCGCCGATCCGGCGCAGCGGGTTGATGGCGGCCCGGGGGTCCTGGAAGATCATCGCCGCCTTGCGGGTGCGCAGGACGCGCAGCCGGGCGGTGTCCATGGTCAGGACGTCCTCCCCGTCGACCAGGACCCGCCCGGTGGCGGTGGCCCCGGACGGCAGCAGGCCCAGGGCGCTGCGGGAGGTGAGGGTCTTGCCGGAGCCGGACTCGCCGACGAGGGCGACGGTCTCGCCGGGGGCGACGGTGAGGTCGACGCCGTCGAGGACGGGGCGGGCGGTGCCGGGCAGTTGGAGCCGCAGGCCCCGGATGTCGAGGGCGTTCACCGGCCCCTCCCGGCGACCCGGTCGGCGTGGCGTTCGCCGACGACGTTGAAGGCGACGACGGTGAGCACGATGAGGACGCAGGGCAGGATCGCGGAGAGCGGGTAGCCGTGCTGGACGGCGGTCTGGCCGTCGAACACCATGCGGCCCCAGTCAGGGGTGAGGGCGGGGACGCCGAGTCCGAGGAAGGAGAGGCCGGCGAGGTCCATGAGGGCGTATCCGAAGTTGATGGTGGACTGCGCGAGGACGACGGGTGCGATGTTGGGGATGACGTGGCGCAGGCAGATCTGCAGCGAGGAGTGACCCTGGACCTGGTACGCGGCCACGTAGGGCCGGGCGCGTTCGGCGAGGACGAGGGAGCGGGTGAGCCGGCTGACGTACGGCAGGTAGGCGATGGAGAGGGCGATGACCGGGGCGAGCAGGCCCTCGCCGCTGATGGCGACGATGAGGATGGCCAGCAGCATCCCGGGGAAGGCGAAGATCAGCTCGGTGCTCCGGGAGAGGACGGAGTCCGGCCAGCCGCCGCGCCAGGCGGCGGTGACGCCGACGGCGACCCCGGCCAGGGTGGCGAAGGCGACCACGCCGAGCGGGCCGAGCAGGGAGGTGCGGGCGCCGAGCAGCAGCCGGGAGAGGGTGTCGCGGCCGGCGGCGTCCACGCCGAGCGGGTGGTCGGCGGAGGGTCCGGCGAGGGCGGCCGAGAGGTCGGCCTCGTTGGGGTCGTACGGGGCCAGCCAGGGGGCGAGCAGGGCCGCGAGGACGACCAGGACGGTGAAGCCCAGGCAGAGGGTGTGGAGCGGGCCGCCGGCCACCCGGAGCCGGCCGAGGCCGGGCCGGCGGGCGAGGGTGAGGCTCATGCGGCGGACCTCCTCGGGCCGGGGCCGACCCGGGGGTCGACCAGTGGGTGAAGCAGGTCGACGAGGAGGTTCACCGCCATGAACAGCGCGACGATGATCAGCGAGATGGCCTGGACGGTCGGGAAGTCCTTGGTGGTGGTGGACAGTTCGAGGAGCTGGCCGATGCCGCCGATGCCGAACGCGGACTCCACCAGCACGGTGCAGACCAGCAGGGTGGAGACGATCAGGCCGCCGGTGGTCAGGACGGTGCCCAGCGAGTTGCGGAACACGTGGCGGGCGATGACCTTCCGCTCGGGGACGCCGCGGCTGCGGGCGACCGCGACGTGCTCGGCGTCCAGGGCCTCCAGCATGGTGGAGCGGGTGACCCGGGCCAGCATGCCGATCAGGTAGAGCGCGAGCGCGACGGCGGGCAGGGTCAGGTGCCAGAGCATGTCGCCGAGGCCCTCCCCCGCGCCGCTGCTGGGGAACCAGCCGAGCCGGACCGCGAACAGGCCCTGGAGCAGCACCGCCGCGACGAAGGACGGGGTGCCGACGGCGAGGGTGGTGGTGACCAGGATCGCCGAGTCGGTGGCGCCGCCCCGGACGGCCCCGATCCAGCCGAGCAGCAGGCCGGCCGCCACCACGACGAGCAGGGCCATGGCCACCAGGGTCAGGGTGACGGGCAGCCGGTCGGCCAGCAGCTCGGAGACGTCGGTGCGGTAGGTGACGGAGCGCCCGAAGTCGCCCTGGAGCACCTGGCCCAGCCAGCGGAGGTAGCGGACCAGGAAGGGGTCGTTCAGGTGGTACTGCGCGTTGATCGCTTCCAGGGCGGCCGGGGAGGCCGAGCGCCCCGAGAGGAGGAAGCTCGCCGGGTTGCCGGGCGCCAGGTACATCGCGCCGTGCACCACGAAGGAGGCGCCGAGCAGGGTGACGGCCATCTCCAGCAGACGGCGGGCGGCGAATCGCAGGAGGCTCACCGGGCGGCCCCCACGTCGGCGGCCCACGGGCTGTACAGGTAGGAGATGCCGGTGGGCGCGCCGGTGATCCGCTTGTTGAGGAACAGCGCGGTGGGCCACTCGGCGACGGGGATCCAGAGCAGTTGCTCGGAGGCCGTCCGCTGGAGCTTCGCCTCGATCGCGCCGCGCCGGGCCGGGTCGTACTCGGCGACGGCCTGGTCGACCAGCCGGTCGTAGGCCTGGTCGCTGTGGCCGGCGTAGTTCTGGTAGGCGCCGGTGCGGAAGTTGGCCAGCAGGTCCAGCGGGTCGGTGATGGAGTCGTAGTACGTCTCCGGGAACATGTCCAGGCCCTCGCGCGCCTGGGGGTCGGTGAACAGCGAGGTGAAGGCGTTCGGGGCGATGGTCCGCAGCCGGACGTCCAGGCCGATCCTCGTCCCCGCGTTCTGGACGGCGGTGGCGAGCAGGGAGACGTCCTGGCCGATGGTGCTGGTGGCGATGGTCAGGGTCCTGCCGGTGGCGCCGGCCTCCTTGATCAGGGCCTTCGCCTGTTCGATGTCCTGCGTGGTGGGGGTGAGCCCGGTGAAGGCCTCGCCGCGGACGGTGTCGGGGAAGCCCGCCCACGCGGCCCTGGTGGTGAGCGAGCCGGTGACGGTGCCCGCGCCGCCGAGGCCGGTCCTCACGAAGCCCGAGCGGTCCAGGGCGAGGGAGAGCGCGCGCCGCACCCGGACGTCGCCGAGGGGGCCGTTCATGCTGGTGACGTTCACGTTGACGGTGCTCAGGCCCTCGCCGAAGTAGAGGGTGCCGACGCCGCTGTCGCGCAGCCGCCGGTAGCTCTCGGTGGGGATGAGGTGGCCGCCGTCCACCTCGCCGCTGAGCATCGCGTTGGTGCGCGCCGAGGGGTCGGTGAGGAAGCGGAACACCACCTTGCCCGACTTCGCCCGGCCGCCCCAGTAGCCGTCGAAGCGCTCCAGCTCGACCGACTGGCCCTTCGCCCAGGCGCCGAGCCGGTACGGGCCGGTGCAGTCCAGGCTGCCGGAGGTGCCGTAGTCCTTCCCCGCCGCCTCGACACCCGCCTTGGCGGCGACCACGCCGGCGGCGGTCGCCATGTACTGCGGGAACTGCGAGTCGGGCTGCTTGAGCTTGACGGTGACCTGCAGCGGCCCGGTCCTGGTGACGGTGTCGACGTGCTGGAACACCTGGGCCCAGGCGGCGGCGTTCTCCGGGTTCATCTGCCGGCCGAGGCTGAAGACCACGTCGTCGGCGGTCATGGTCGAGCCGTCGTGGAAGCGGACCCCGGGGCGCAGGTCGTACACCCAGGTCGTCGGGTCCGGATTGGAGGCCTTCTCGGCCAGGCCCGGGGCGAGGGTGAGCTGCGGGGTCCACCGCATCAGGCTCTCGCAGACGTTGGCCAGGATGGTGTTCTGCGGGTAGTCGAACGCCATGGTGTGGTCCAGCGTGGGCGGTTCGGCGTACAGGGCCCAGGTGAAGGAGTCGATCTCGCCCTTGGCCGGTGGGGTGGTGGCCGACAGCTGGTAGTCGGCTCCCTCGCCCGGGCCGCCGGTGCGCGGCGGGCCGGAGCAGGCGGCGACCAGGGCGAGGACGGACAGGGCGGCGGCGCAGGCGTGGGCGAGCCGCCGGCGGGGCTCGCGGCGTCTCGGTGGCGGTGGGGCGGTGGAGGGCATCGGGGTGCTTCCGTGTCGTCGTCGGGTGGCCGAACGTGTCGTCGTCGGGTGACCGAACGTGTCGTCGTCGGGTGACCGACGGAAGGGCGGTGGTAGGGGACGGGGGTACGGGACGGGTGCCGGGAACGTCAGGCGCGGTCGCGGGCGGCCGGGATCTGCTGGGTGATGCAGTGGACGCCACCGCCGCCGAACGCGAGGACCCGGGCCCGTACGCCGACCACCTTCCGGTCGGGGTACGCGGCGGCGAGGACGGCGAGCGCGCCCTCGTCCTCGGGGTGGCCCGCGACGGGGACGACGACGCCGCCGTTGGCGAGGTAGTGGTTGAGGTAGCCGACCTCGGTCCGCCGCCCGTCGACCTCGACGAAGGCCGACTGCGGGACGTCGACGATCTCGAACGGCCGGCCCTGGGCGTCGGTACTGTGCTCCAGGACCGTCCGGTTGGCGCGCATCCGCACGTAGTCGGGGTGCGCGGGGTCGGACGGCAGCTGGACGACGACCTTCCCGGGCGCGGCGAACGCGCAGACGCCGTCCACGTGACCGTCGGTCTCGGTGTCCAGCAGCCCCCCGTACGGCAGCCAGATCACCTTGGTGACGCCGAGCCGGGCCTTGAGCTCGGCCTCGATCTCCTCGCGGCCCAGCTCCGGGTTGCGGTTGGGGTGGAGCAGGCACTGCTCGGTGGTGATGAGGGTGCCCTCGCCGTCCACGGTGATCGCACCGCCCTCCAGGACCATCGAGGAGCGGATCGCCGGGACGCCCAGGTGGTCCAGCAGCAGGCCGCTGATCCGGTCGTCGGCGTCCCACGGGTGGTGCTTGCGGCCCCAGGCGTTGAAGCGGAAGTCCACGCCGGCGCGGCGGCCCTGCCCGTCCAGGACGAAGATCGGCGCGCTGTCGCGGAACCAGGAGTCGTCCAGCGGCAGTTCCAGCACCGTGACGCCCTCCTCCCCGCACATCGCGCGGGCCTGCTCGCCGTGGCCGGGCGGGGCGACCATGGTCACCGGCTCGAACCGGGCGACGGTCCGCGCGACCTCGGCGTACTCCTGCTGGGCCTCGGCCAGGGTGTCGCCCCACAGGTCCGGGCGGGTGGGCCAGGCCATCAGGCAGCCCTCGTGCTCGGTCCACTCGGCGGGCATGCGGTAGGTCATCGGGGGCTCTCTTCCGGTCGCTGGGGTCGGGTGCCCCGGGGTGGGGCATCCGGGGTGGGCCCTGGCGGCCCGCCACCGTGGGGGGTTCGGCGGGCCGCCAGGGAGTCAGGGGGTCGTCGGACGTCTCGCGTCGGACGATGGCAGTCGGACGGCGGTCGTCAGACGGCGGGCGGGACGACCGGCTGGGACTGGGTGGCGCAGTGGATCCCGCCGCCGCCGCTCGCGATGTTGTCGATGTTCACCTGGACGATGTCGCGGTCCGGGTAGGCGTTCTGGAGGATCGCGCGGGCCGTGGCGTCCGCCCGGCCGTCGCCGAACTGGGGCAGCAGGACGGCGCCGTTGACGACGTAGTAGTTGGTGTAGCTGGAGAGGAACTCGGCGCCGCCGCCCCGGATCAACCGGCGGTCGGGGCCGGGGAGTTCGACGATGTTCAGCGGGCGGCCCTGCGCGTCGGCGGCGGCGCGCAGCACCCGCTTGGTCTCCTCGTACACCGCGACCCACTTGGCGGTGGTGCCCGGGCCCGGCTTGTCGAGGATGACCCGCCCCGGCGCGGTGAACCGGGCCAGGCAGTCGATGTGGCAGTCGGTGATGTCCTGCCCGGCCAGGCCGGGCACCCAGATCACCTTGTCCATCCCGAGCGAGGACTTCAGCGCCTGCTCGACCTGGGCCTGCGACATCCCGAGGTTGCGGTTGGGGTTGACCAGCGAACTGACGGTGGCCAGCAGCGTGCCCTGGCCGTCGGTCTCCAGCGAACCGCCCTCGCCGACGAACGGCGCCCGGACGCGGTCGACGCCGTACCGCGTCAGCAGGGTCGCCGCGGCGGCCGCGTCGTTGGCGTACGGCTGGTAGTACGGGGTGCCGGACTTGCCCCAGCCGTTGAAGTTGGTGTCCAGGCCGGCGATCGCGCCCGGGCCGACCAGGAAGGTCGGGCCGAAGTCACGGATCCACAGGTCGTCGTCGGCGATCTCGACGACCGTGATGCCGTGATAGGCGCCGTAGCCGCAGGTGTAGCGGGCATCGGCGGCCTGCCCGGAGCGGGCCAGGACGACGACCGGCTCGTAGCGCGAGATCTCGTGCGCAACACGGGCGATGTCCTCGCGGACGGGCCAGAGGCCGCTGCCCCAGATCGAGGAGAGCGCCGGCCAGGCCATGAAGGTCCGGACGTGCCGGGCGTCCTCGGCCGGCATCCGCAGCCGGACGCCGGTGGAGTCGGTGGCGCCGGTGGAGCCGGTGTCGGCCGAGGCGGTGGCGCGGGCGGTGGCGGTGGCGGGCAGCACCGCGCCGAGGGCCAGTGCGGGGACGGCCGCCGCGCCGAGCTTGAGCAGATGGCGCCTGGAGGTGTCCGGAAGGTTCATCGAGGTCTCCCTGCGAGTGGGGGTGGGAGGTGTGGTGTGCCGCACATACTCCACCGGACTGAAAATTCAGTCAAGACTTTCGGAGGCCAAGGGCGGCCGCGACGGCGGGAGCCGCTGACCGCCGCCGGGCGGTCGGCAGGCGAACGCTCCAGGCAGGACAGGCAGGACCTGCGTGTTACCCGTGTGGGCGTCGACAGCTCCCGCCCTGATAATTAAGTCAGGAAATTGGCACCCGCCCGGCCAGGAGCGGGTAGAGTGAGTGCCCATGTCGGATCGTCGAACAGGGATACTCAGGGCCGCCACCCGCGTCATCGCACGGCGGGGCGTCCGCGGACTGCGCGTGGAGGAGCTGGCCGCCGAGGCCGGGGTCTCGACCTCGCTGATCTACTACCACTTCGACGACCGCGCGGGCCTGCTGCGCCGGACCCTGGAGTTCATCAGCGACCGCGCCGACCGCTACACCGCGGAACGCGTCCCCGAGCCCGCGCCCGGCGGGGCCGACCCGGGTCGGGACGACCCCGTCGCCGAGCTGGAGCAGATCCTGCTGCTGGAGCTCCAGGACTCGGCCGAGGTGCGCGAGAACAGCACGGCCTGGGGCGAGTTGAGAGCGAGCGCGGTCTTCGAGGCCGACCTCCGCACGGATCTCGCCAGGTCGACCCACACCTGGGTGCACGAGATCGCGGAGCTGCTCGCCCGCGCCGACCCGGCCGGCACCGCCCCCGCCCACGCGGCCGCCGCCGAACGGCTGACGGCCCTGCTCGAAGGGCTCAGCGTCCGCTGGCTCAGCGGCTCGCTGGCCCTCGACCACGCCCGCCACCTGCTTCGGGAGGCCGTCGAGGAGGAGCTGGCCCGTGGGCAGGCCAAGCGGGCTGACTGATACATCCGTCAGCCCTCAGTGGAAACCTCAGAGGAAGTAGAGCCGGCTGAGCGGCACGCTGTCGGCGGGTTCGGAGCGCACCGGATCACCGTCCAGGAAGACCGCGCCAGAGCGGTGGTCCACCTCCACCAGCCCGGTACGGGCGTTGCGCACCATGTCCCGCGGCCCGATGCCCCGCGTGCCGCGCACCGCGACCCGGCGCCGACGGGTGGTCATCGCGTCGTACGGCCGCCCCGCCGAGCCGGCGGCCGCCGCCGCACCGCTGACGAACGCCACCGACAGATCGGCCGCGGTCGCCCCGTGCGCACCGAACAGCGGCCCCATGACCAGCGGTTGGCAGGTCTCGGTGGCGGCGTTGGGGTCGCCGACCACGCCGTACGCGGGGAACCCGGCCTTGAGCACCAGCTGCGGCTTGGCACCGAAGTAGGCGGGCCACCAGAGCACGATGTCGGCGAGCTTGCCCACCTCGATCGAGCCGACCTCGTGGGCGAGGCCGTGCGCGATCGCGGGGTTGATGGTCAGCTTGGCGATGTAGCGCAGCACCCGCTCGTTGTCGTCCCGCGGCCCGTCCCCGGCCATCGGGCCGAGTTCGGCCTTCATCTTCCCCGCCACCGCGAAGGTGCGGCGGACGGTCTCGCCCGCCCGGCCCATGCCCTGGGCGTCGGAGGAGGTGATGCCGATGACCCCGAGGTCGTGCAGCACGTCCTCGGCGCCCATCGTGCCGGCCCGGATGCGGTCACGGGCCATCGCCGCGTCCCCGGGGAGGTCGGTCTTCAGCGCGTGGACCGAGACGATCATCCCGTAGTGCTCCGCGACCGCGTCGCGGCCGAACGGCAGGGTGGGGTTGGTGGAGGAGCCGATGACGTTCGGCACGCCGGCCATCTTCAGCACGTTGGGGACGTGTCCGCCGCCGCAGCCCTCGATGTGGAAGGCGTGGATGGTCCGGCCCTCCAGCACCTTGAGGGTGTCCTCCACCGAGAGGCACTCGTTCAACCCGTCCGTGTGCAGGGCGACCTGGACGTCGTACTCCTCGGCGACCCGCAACGCGGTGTCCAGCGCGCGGGTGTGCGCGCCCATGTCCTCGTGGACCTTGAACCCCGAGGCGCCGCCCTCGGCCAGCGCCTCCACCAGCGGGGCCGGGTCGGAGGACGAACCCCGGCCCAGGAACCCGATGTTGACCGGCCAGGCGTCGAAGGCGTTGAACGCGTGCCGCAGCGCCCAGGGCGAGTTGACGCCCACCCCCCACGCCGGCCCCACCTCCTGGCCGATGATCGTGGTCACGCCCGAGGCCAGCGAGGCCTCCATGATCCGCGGCGACATCAGATGAACGTGGGTGTCGACGGCCCCGGCGGTGGCGATCATGCCCTCGCCGGAGACGATCGTGGTGCCGGTGCCGACCACCACCTCCACGCCGTCCAGGGTGTCCGGGTTGCCGGCCCGGCCGATCGAGACGATCCGGCCCTCCCGGATGCCGATCGAGGTCTTCCGGATGCCCTGGACCGCGTCGATCACCAGCACGTTGCTGATCACCACGTCGCAGGTCTCGCGCACCGCGGCGGCCTTGAGGTGCAGGCCGTCCCGGGCCGTCTTCCCGAACCCGACCAGGAACTCGTCGCCCGGCGCCTGGGAGTCGGACTCCACCCGGACGATCAGCCCGCTGTCGCCGAGCCGGACACGGTCGCCGGCCCGGGGGCCGTGCACGGCGGCGTACTCGTGCGGTTCGATGGTGCCGCTCATCGCTGGGCCTCCCGCCCGTCGTCGCTTCCCAGGTAGCCGCAGGCCGCGGCCCGGCGCAGCGCCTCGCTCCGGGCACCGGGCGCGTCCAGCGGACCGTCCACCAGCCCGGCGAAGCCGATCGCCACCCGCGCGCCGCCGATCGGCACCAGCCCGACCTCCACCGTGGCGCCCGGGTCGAAGCGCACCGAGGAGCCGGCCGGCACCGCGAGGCGCATCCCGTACGCGACGGCGCGGTCGAAGGCCAGCCGCGGGTTGGACTCGAAGAAGTGGAAGTGCGAGGTCACCGAGACGGGCACCTCGGCGGTGTTGCGGACCGTCAGGGTGACGGTGGGCGTCGGGACGTAGTCGGTGCCGCTACCGGCGAGGACCGCTCCGGGTGCGGCGTCGGCATCGGTCCCGGTCATGGCGCCGGTCAGGACACCGAAGGGTTCGGCGATCACGGCCAGCCGGGAGCCGTCCTCGAAGACGGCCTCCACGCTGATCTCGGTGAGCACCTCGACCACGCCGGGCAGGACGTCCTCCGGCCCGAGCACGGTCCGCCCGCGCCGGACGGCCTCGGCCAGGCGCAGCCCGTCCCGGGCCGCCTCGCAGACGGTGTCGGCGATGATCGCGGTGGCCTCGGGCAGGTTCAGCCGCAGGCCTCGTGCGTGCCGGGCACGGGCCAGCCCGGCGGCGGTGAACAGCAGCAGCCGGTCGCGTTCGGTGGGGGTCAGTCGCATCGCCGGGTCACCCGGCCAGGGCGGGCAGGTCGTGGGTGGCGCAGTGGATGCCGCCCCCGCCGGCCGCGATCGCGTCGATGCCCACCGACACGATCTCCCGGTCGGGGAAGTGCTCCTTCATCACCCGGCGGGCGTGGTCGTCGGCCTTGGCGTCGCCGAACCGGGGCAGGTAGACGCCCCTGCCGCCGATGTAGAAGTTCATGTACGAGGAGACGAAGGCGTCACCGCGACCGGTGATGGCGTCGGGGTCGGGCTGCGGCAGCTCGATCACCTCGATCCTCTTGCCGCGGGCGTCGGTGGCGTCCTTGAGGACGGACTTCGCCTGGTCGGCCGAGCGCGACCAGACATCGGCCGGGGTGCCGGGGAACGCCTTGTCCAGCAGGACGACGCCGGGCGCCACGAAGCGCATCAGGCAGTCCACATGGGCGTCGGTGATGTCCTCGCCCTTGACGCCGGCGAGCCAGATCACCTGGGTGACGCCGAGCGCCTTCCTGAGCTCGGCCTCGACCCGGTCGCGGCTCATGCCCGGGTTGCGGTTGGCGTTGACGACGGAGCTCTCGGTGAGCACCAGGGTGCCGAGGCCGTCGGTCTCGAAGGATCCGCCCTCGGCGACCAGCGGTGTCTCGATCCGCTCCATCCCGTACGTGGTGAGGAGGGTCCGGGCGACCTTGCCGTCGTTGCCGTGCCGCTGCTTGCCGCCCCAGCCGTTGAAGTTGAAGTCGACGCCCTTGACCTTGCCGTTCTCCTCGACGAAGACCGGCGCCGTGTCGCGGGCCCACAGGTCGTCGACGGGGACCGGGACGACCTCCACCGCGCCGCCGCAGGCGCGCCGGGCCGCCTCGTTCTGCTCGGGCCGGGCCAGCAGGGTGACCGGTTCGTGGGCGCCGATGGCGGCGGCGAGGGCCGCGATGTCCTTGCGGACGGCGCCCAGTTGGTCGCCCCAGACGTTCTCGGAGGCGGGCCAGGCCATGAAGGTGCGGGCGTGCTTCTCCCATTCGGCGCCGAAGCGGCGGCCGGCGGTGCCGCTGGCACCGGCGGGCGCCGGGGTGCCGGGCGCCGGGGTCTCCTCGTCCTCGGGTGGTCCGTCGAGCTCGGTACAGGCGGTCAGGCCGAGGGCGAGTACCCCCGCGCCGGCGAGGGAGCGCAGCACGGTGCGGCGCGACAGGGCGGAACTGGGCACGGGTCCTCCGTGGGGAAGGGTGGGGGTGGGGTGGACCGGGTCGACGGGTGAAGGTCAGGGCAGCGGCTCGTGCATGGTCGAGCAGTGGATGCCGCCGCCTCCGCCCATCAGGCGGTCGACGTCGAGCTGGACGACCGCGCGTCCGGGGAAGGCCGCGGCGAGGGCCTGGCGCGCGGCCTCGTCCTTGGCCCGGTCGCCGAACCGGGCGGTGATCACGGCGCCGTTGACGACGTGGAAGTTGAGGTAGGAGTCGACGAAGGTCGAGCTCCGCGAGCGGACGGTGTCCGGGCCGTCGACGCGGATCACCCGCAGCCGCCGGCCGCGCGCGTCCGTCGCCGCGCACAGGATCGCGAACTGCTCGCGGGCGTCGCGCGCCCAGACGTCGTCGCGGTCCGCGGGCGGCAGCTGCACCATGACCACGCCCGGTCGGATGAACCGCGAGGTGACGTCGACGTGGTCGTCGGTGATGTCCTCGCCCCGGATCCCGGGCAGCCAGATCATCCGGTCCGCGCCGTACGCGTCGAGGACGGCCTCCTCGATCTCGGCCCGGCTCATGCCCCGGTTGCGGTTCTTGTTGACCAGGCTGCTCTCGGTGGCCATCACCGTGCCGTCGCCGTCCGTCTCCACCGCCCCGCCCTCGCCGACCAGGTCGGCGTACGTGAGCCGCAGGCCCCGGCGACGGGCGATCCGTTCGGCGGCGCGGGCGTCGTCGGTGTGCACCTGCTTGTTGCCCCAGCCGTTGAAGTTGAGCGCGACGGCGTCCAGGCCACCGCGGCCGTCCCGGCGGAAGACCGGCGCGATGTCGCGCATCCACAGGTCGTCGGTGGGGATCTCGGTGGTCACCTCGACGGTGGGGCCGCAGCGGCTCCGGGCCTTGCGGGCGGTGTACTCGTCGGGGGCGCACATGACCACCGGCTCGTACATCGCGACGGTGCGTGCGATCAGGGCGATGTCGTCCTGCACGCCGGACAGCCCCCAGCCCCACACCGAGCGGCGCGAGGGCCAGGACATCCAGGTACGGGCGTGCGGGACGTCGTCCGCCGGCACCCGGAACCGCGCTCCCCCGGACCGCTCCGCCCCGGAGGCCGAGGATGACGCGGAGGCGGAGGAGGCCGTGAACCCCGCCGGGCCGAGGGCCGGACCGGCCGCTCCCAGGCCGACCGCGCCCAACAGGCGCCGGCGGGTGGGCAGCGCCCCGAGCAGACGGTCGGCGAGCGTGCGCTCCTCGCGGTGTTCGGTCATGGGGGTCTCCAGATCCAGTGTCGCTTCGACCGGCGGACGCCGCCCGGGCGGGCGGCGGGTACGACGGGCGTACGCGACGCGGGTGGCAGGCGTATCCCGCGGCTGCGGGCCGCCGGCGCTGGCCGGGGGGTGCGGTGATGGTGCGGGCCGGAGGCTTCCGCCGGCCCGGGCTCCCCAGCGGTAACGCCAGCGTCGCACTGACTGAAAAATCAGTCAAGTTTCTCGGGACAAGGCTGCCATCGACCCCCGAGAGCCCCCGAGCGACCCCGGACAGCGCAAGGCGCCCGGGCCGCCGATGTCGGCAGCCCGGGCGCCCGGCCCTCCTCCACGCCCGGCCCCGCTCAGCGGCCGAGCCGCTCCACCTCGACCTGGATCGCCTCAGCCATCAGCGCCCGCGCATGGCTCAGCGGCAGCGTCCCGCTGAGCCACCGCACGCTCAGACCCTCCAGCAGCGCGGTCAGCCGCTCGGCGGCCGAGGCCAGCGCGGTCGCCGAGGTCATCGGCTGCACCCGCCCCAGCAGCTCGGCGATCTCCTGCACCCAGACCAGGGTCGCCCTGGCCAGGTCCTCGCGCAGCGCGTCGTCGAAGACCGCGCTCGCCCGCAGTTCGCCCCAGGCGGTGCTGTTCTCCCGCACCTCCGCCGAGTCCTGCAGCTCCAGCAGCAGGGTGTGGTCGAGCTCCTCGCGCGGGGTGAGCGGCGGCGCGGCCGGATCGCGCTCCGTCGTGTAGCGCTCCGCGCGGTCGTTGATGAACTCCAGCGTCTGGCGGAGGATCCCGGTGCGGTCCTTGAAGTGGTAGTAGATCAACGCGGTGGACACGCCCGCCTCGGCGGCGAGTTCCTCGACCCGCAGGCCGCGGACCCCGCGCCGGGCGATCACTCGCGCGGACGCTTCCAGGATTGATGTTCTGCGACTGGCCACGGTCCACCACCCTACTCGGACGGGACACCCGTGATCGGCACCACCCGCTGATCAATTCCTCAGTCGCCCACCGATCGGCCATACCCTAGCCACCGAGCAGTGTCTTCGTGTCCGAACTACCCTCAAGCAGCGGGACTCCACCCACTCCTCCCCCGCCGGAACAGGGCTGGGGGTCGAAAATCCTGACGGAATCTATAAACTGCCCGGTACCCGGCCCCGCCACGCCCCACCCGCGGTCGACACAGGACGCCGGCGGGAGGGTCCCCGTACCCCGGGAGCGCCCTCCCCGGCCCTCCCCGGCCCCTCCTCCCGATCCAGCCGAGAGAGCACACCCGATGCACCCACCCCACCGCACCGCCGCCGCGCCCGCCCCTGTCTTCCGGCCGCTGACCGTCGACGACCCCGTCGAGGTCGGCGGATACCGCCTGTACGCGCGGCTCGGCGCGGGCGGGATGGGCCGGGTCTACCTCTCGTACACCCGGGGCGGCCGCCCGGTGGCCCTCAAGGTCGTCCGGCCCGAGCTCGCCGAGGACCCCGAGTTCCGGCAACGGTTCGCCCAGGAGGTCGCCAGCGCCCGCCTCATCCACGGCCTCTACACCGCCCAGGTCGTCGACGCCGGCACCGAGGACGCCCTGCCCTGGCTGGCCACCGCCTACGTCCCCGGCCCCTCGCTCGACCAGGTCGTCCACCACGAGGGCCCGCTCCCCGAGCGCACCACGCTGCTCCTGCTGGCCGGCATCGCCGAGGCCCTCCAGGTGATCCACGCCGCCGGAGTCGTCCACCGCGACCTCAAGCCGGCCAACGTCCTGCTCGCCGCCGACGGACCGCGCGTGATCGACTTCGGCATCGCCCGCGCCGCCGACGCCACCGCGCTCACCGGCGCCGGGCTGCGCATCGGCTCCCCCGGGTTCATGGCCCCGGAGCAGGCCGTCGCCCTGCCCGCCACCCCCGCCACCGACGTCTTCGCGCTCGGCGCTCTGGCCGCCCACATCTCCGGCGGCCGACCGCCCTTCGGCGCCGGACCCGACTCCGGCGCGCTGTACCGCGTCGTCCACGAGGAACCCGACCTCACCGCCGTCCCGCCCGCGCTCCAGGACCTCATCCGACACTGCCTCGCCAAGCGCCCCGAGGACCGGCCCACCACCGCCCGGCTGATCGACGCCGTCCACCGCCACCCCGCCCTCGGCGGACGGCTCCGGTACGCCGACGGCTGGCTGCCCTCGCAGGTCAGCACCGAGATCCTGCGCCGCGCCGACCTCCCCCAGGCCCCCGCCGAGGCGCGCACCACGCTGGACCGGGCACCCGTGCCGACGGCCCCGCCGGAACCCCGCGCGGACCGCACCGCCATCCGCCGGGGCTCCCGCCGCCGGACCGCCGCCGTCGCCGCGCTCGCCCTCCTCCTCGGAGCGGCCGGCACCTACGCCGTCCTCCCCGGCGACCCGGAGGACGACGACTACGCGCCGGACACCCCGGCGACCGCCCCGCCCACCGCCCCCGCGCCGGCCCCGGCGGCCACCGACCGCCCCTCGACCTCCGCCACGCCCACCGCACCACCGGCCGCGGCACCCGGCTACACCGCCGTGTACACCTCGCGGGAGCTGGTCTCCCCCGACCACAGCTACGAGTTCGACCTCAAGACCGGCGCCGTCACCGCGGAGGAGACGGCCGCCTGGTTCGTCGGCCGTACGGCGGGTGAGTTCCTCGTCCCCGACAACAACGACGCCTTCATCGCCCAGGACCCCCGGCTCGGACCCGCCGAATGCCTCCGGGGCCTCGGGACCCACCCCGCCACCCGGCTGGACCTCCCCGCCCTCGCCGGCCGCGCCTTCTGCCTCCGCACCCAGGACGGCCGCGACCTGGCGATCATCCGCGTCCTCTCCACCACCCCCGGCGACGGCCCGGTCAAGGTCTCCATCGACTACCACCGCCGCACGGACGGCTGACGGCCGACCCCGACGGTCCCTCCCCGGTGTAGAAGCGGTCAGCGGGCCGGGCCCGGTCCGGCAGGGCGGGCGGTATCCGGTGGCACACGCGTCGTCGTCCTGCGAGCATCTGCGGATGATCAACCTCGCCGATGATCTCGGCCACCTCTCCTACGTCGTCACCGGCGACGGACCGCCCGTCGTCCTCGTGCACGCCGGCGTCGCCGACCACCACATGTGGGACGCGGTCGTACCCGACCTGGCCGAACGGCACACCGTCATCCGGTACGACCTGCGCGGCTTCGGTGAATCCGCGCCCCCGAGCGGCCCGTACAGCGAGGCCGACGACCTGCGCCGCCTCCTGGACCACCTCGGCCACGACCGCGTCCGGCTCGTCGGCGCGTCCTGGGGCGGCCGGGTGGCCCTGGACTTCACGCTCTCCCACCCCGACCGGGTGCACTCGCTGGCGCTGCTCGCCCCGCCGTGGCCGGGATACGACTGGTCCGCGGACATGATCGCGTACGACGAGGCGGAGACGGCGGCCCTCGACACCGGCGATCTGGACACCGCCGTCCGCGTCAACCTGGACATGTGGCTGCGCGGACCGGCCCGGAGCTGGGAGGACGTCGCCCCCGGGCTGGCCGACGAGCTCCGCGGCCCGGTCCGGATGTCGCTGGTCCATCAGGACGGCCGCGGTGAGCACTCCCGGCGCACCGCACCCGACGACCTCGCCGCCGTCTCCGTCCCCACCCTGGTCGGGATCGGCAAGCTCGACGTCGCCGACTTCCAGGACATCGCCCGGCGCTACGCCGCCGAGATCCCCGACGCCACCCTGGTCGAGTTCGCCACCGCCGCCCACCTCATCGCCCTGGACGCACCCGCCGAACTCACCGCGCTGCTCGGCCCGTTCCTCGCCCGCTAGGGCGCCCGCCGACTTCGACCGGTCGAGCCGCGTACGACCTCACCGGGTCGTACGCGGCTCAGTCCTGCTCCGCTTCAACCCTCTCCCGCTTCAGCCCTGCGCGAGCAGCCGGTCCACGGCGCGGCGGGTGCGGTCGGGGGCCGTCGGGTCGGCGAAGAGCTGGACGGCCTGATTGAGCGCCAGGTGGAGCCCCGTCAGCTCGTACGCGATCTGCTCGGGGTCGGCGTCGGAGTGCAGTTCGCCGGCCTGGAGGGCGGTGCGGAGCTCGCCGACGAGTTTGCGGCGCCAGAGGGTCAGCAGGCGGGCGACGGAGCGGCGGACGGCTCCGTCGCGGGCGTCGAACTCCACGGCCGCGGTGGTGAAGAGGCAGCCGCCCGGGAACTCCTCGACCGGCCCGGTCAGGTAGGTGGTCCAGGCCTCGCAGACGGCCCGGAGCCGGGTGAGGCCGGGCCGCTCGTCGGCGGCGGGCTCCCAGACCAACCGGGTGAAGGTCGCCGCCGCGCCGTCGAGGGCGGCCAGCTGGAGGGCCTCCTTGGTGCCGAAGTGGCCGAGCACGCCGGCCTTGCTCATCCCCAGGTCGGCGGCGAGCCGGCCGATGGTCAGGCCCTCCAGGCCGTCGACGGAGGCGATCGCGACCCCGCGCTCGATGATCCGCCCGCGCGTTCTGCGGGCCTCGGCGGCGGACTTGCGTGGACTCATGCGCTCCATCCTAGCCAGCTGACGCCCATTTATCTTCCGACCGATCGGTTGCTATATTCCGGGCATCGCTTGCCACCGAGCCGAGGAGAGACCCGCCGTGACCGGATCCGCCATCACCGCCCTGGGCCACCACCAGCCCGCACGGGTGCTCACCAACGACGAACTCGCGGACATGGTGGACACCAGCGACGCCTGGATCCGCCAGCGCACCGGCATCGTCACCCGGCACCTCGCCGAGGACGAGTCGGTCGCCGACCTCGCCACCGCGGCCGCGGCCAAGGCACTGGCCGCCTCCGGCCTGCGGCCCGAGGACATCGGCCTGGTCACGGTCGCCACCTGCACCGCGATCGACCGCTGCCCGTCCACCGCCGCCCAGGTCGCGGGCCGCCTCGGCATCCCCGCCGCGGTGGCGTACGACCTCAACAACGGCTGCGCGGGCTTCTGCACCGCGCTCGCCTCCGCCGACCACTCGGTCCGGGCCGGCGCCGCCCGCCACGCGCTCGTCATCGGCGCCGAGAAGATGTCGGACGTCACCGACTGGACCGACCGCAGCAGCTGCATCCTGCTCGGGGACGGCGCGGGCGCCGCGATCGTCAGCGCCACCGAGGGCGGTAGCGGCATCGGCGGCGGCATCGGGATCGGGCCGGTCGTCTGGGGCTCCGACCCGACCCGCTCGGACGCCGTCCGCCTGGTCGGCGACTGGCGGCCGCGCTTCGCCCAGGAGGGCCAGACGGTGTTCCGCTGGGCGACCACCGAGGTGCCCGCCCTCGCCCGCGAGGCCTGCCGCCGGGCCGGACTCACCCCGGCCGACCTCGCCGGGGTGGTCACCCACCAGGCCAACCTGCGCATCATCGAGGCGATGGTGCGCCAACTCGGCCTGCCGGAGCACACGGTGGTCGCCCGGGACGTCGTCGACTCCGGCAACACCTCGGCCGCCTCGATCCCGCTCGCCCTCTCCAAGCTGGTCGAGCGCCGCGACCTGCCCGCCGGCGGACCGGTGCTGCTGATGTCCTTCGGCGGCGGCCTCTCCTGGGCCGGCCAGGTCGTCACCTGCCCATGACGGTCCCCTGCGGCCGCAGACGCCGGACAGCGATCACACCCCGGTGGGGCGGGCCCGTCGGCTGCGGGCGGCCCCGGCGGGCCCCCCGTCCTGAGCCACGGCCGTCGTGGGCCGGGACCCTCCTGAGCCTGGACCGAGCCGCAGCCGGAAACGCACCCGGCCCGACACCGGCGGCCGGCCCTACGACAGGCCGCCGGTCCCCCTGTGCACCCGGGTCGGCGCCGCGTCCCGGCGCCCGACCGGTGTCAGGGGCCGGTGAGGACGACGAGCTGCCGGGTCGCCCGGGTCATCGCCACGTAGCGGTCGACCGCGCCCGCGACGCCCTCGCCGAAGGCCTCCGGGTCGACCAGGACCACCAGGTCGAACTCCAGGCCCTTCGACAGCTCCGGGGTGAGTGAGCGGACCCGGTCGGTGGCCCGGAAGGCCGGGTCGCCGATGACGCAGGCGACCCCCTCGGTGTGCTCGGCGAGCCAGGCGTCGAGGATCGCGTCCCGGTCGGCGAGCGGTCCGTGCAGCACCGGGACGTCGCCGCGGCGCACCGAGGTCGGCACGTTGGCGTCCGGCAGCACGGCCCGGATCACCGGCTCGGCCTCCGCCATGACCTGCTCCGGGGTGCGGTAGTTGACGCTCAGCGAGGCCACCGTGATCCGGTCGAACCCGACCCGCTCCAGCCGCTCCCGCCACGACTCCGTGAACCCGTGCCGGGCCTGGGCGCGGTCCCCGACGATGGTGAAGCTGCGGGACGGGCAGCGCTGCAGCAGCATCCGCCACTCGGCGTCGGTCAGCTCCTGGGCCTCGTCGACGACGATGTGCGCGAACGGGCCGGCGAGCCGGTCCGGGTCGGCGCCGGGCAGGGCGTCGTCGTCGATCAGGGTGTCCTGGAGGTCGCGTCCGCGCAGCATGGTCACCGCGCCCTCGCCGTCGTCGTCCGCCTGGACCAGGTGGTCGATGACGTCGGCCATCCGGGCGCGCTCGGCGGCGACGGCGGCCTGGTGCCGCAGCCGCCGCCGGGCCGACTCCGGGTCGCCGAGCCGCCGGCGGGCCGCGTCCAGCAGCGGCAGGTCGGCGACCGTCCAGGCCTGCGGGGCCTCCTTGCGCCGCAGCGCGCGGACCTCGTCCGGGGTGAGCCAGGGCGCGCACATCCGCAGGTAGGCGGGCACCGACCAGAGGTCCCCGACCAGGTCGGCCGCCTCGATCATCGGCCAGGCCCGGTGGAGGGCGCTCACCAGCTCCTCGTCGCGGCGCAGCGAGCGGGCGAACGCCTCGGGCGGCACCTCGTCGTCGAGCCTGTCCAGCAGGATCGCGACCAGTTCCTCCCAGATCTGCTCGCGTGCCTCGTTGTGCGGCGTGCCGGGCTCGGGGGCGGCGAAGGCCTCGGCCCAGTCCTCGGCGCTCAGCCACAGGTCGGCCCAGTCGGTGGTGACCTCCATCCCCTCGGCGGGCGGCTCCTCGTAGAACCGCACGGCCGCCTCGACGGCCTTCACCACCATGTCGGCGGAGGACTTCAGCCGGGCCACCTCCGGGTCGGCCTCCTCCACCGCCCCGGCGCCCTCGGCGACCAGGTCGCGCACGGTGCAGGTCCGCACGCCCTCCTCGCCGAGGCTGGGCAGCACGTCGGCGACGTACGCCAGGTAGGGCTGGTGCGGGCCGACGAACAGCACCCCGCCGCGCTTGTGGCCCAGGCGCGGGTCGGCGTGGAGCAGGTAGGCGGAGCGGTGCAGGGCGACCACGGTCTTGCCCGTACCCGGACCGCCGTCGACGACCAGGGCCCCGCGCGAGCCCGCGCGGATGACGGCGTCCTGGTCGGCCTGGATGGTGGAGAGCACGTCGCGCATCCGCTCGGAGCGGCTGGCGCCCAGGCTGGCGATGAAGGCGGACTGGTCGTCCAGGGCGGCGTGGCCCTCCAGGCCGTCGGCGGTGAACACCTCGTCCCAGTAGTCGCCGATCCGGCCGCGGGTCCAGCGGTAGCGGCGGCGGCTGGTCAGGCCCATCGGATCGGCGTGGGTCGCCGCGAAGAACGGCTCGGCCGCCGGGGAACGCCAGTCGACCAGCAGCCGGCGGCCGTCGCCGTCGGTGAGGCCGAGCCGTCCGATGTACAGCGGCTCGGCGCCGTCCGCGCCGACCACGCGCCCGAGGCAGAGGTCCAGGCCGAAGCGGCGCAGGGCGCGCAGCCGGCCGGTCAGCCGGTGCACCTCCAGGTCGCGGTCCATCGCCGACCGGCCGAGCCCGCCCGGTGCCCGGCGCGCGGTGTCGAGCTGCTCCGCCAGCTCGGCGATCGCCCGGTCGAGGCTCTCCGCGACGGCCGCGAAGTGCCGCTCGTCTCCGGCGATCAGCGCCGGGTCGGCCTTGGCGGCGAGGTGCTCGGGGAGGTCGAAGGCACCGAGGGTCAGGTCGGTCATGGTCACGCATCACTCTTTCCGCAGGTCACTGGGGCAGCCCGGTGATTCTGCGGGACGACGGGGGCCTTGCCGCAAGACCCCCCGTGCGCTATAAGTTGAGAGTGGCAAGGAGAGGATTCCCTCCTTGCCTTCGTCGTTTCCGGCCTTGCCTTCGTCGTTTCCGGCGAGCGGTGAGGCGGCGTCAGGGCGCTGGCCGGGGCCTCGGGGGCCGCTCACGGCCGGGGCGACCGGGGGCCAGGACCGGCCTCAGGGCCCGCTCACGATGCGCCAGGCCACCCGCTTGCGGGCGGCGCTCCCGGAGGCCAGCCGGAGCGCGTCCTCCACCAGCCGGACCTGCTCGCGCACCGCCTTGGCCCAGGCCTGCTCCCGCACGTACGCGTCGATGGTCTCGGCGTCGTCCGGGCGCCGCGGCGCCCCGAGCAGGGCCGTGCGGACGGCCTTCAGTCCCGCCTGCATGGCGAGGACCTCGGCGTCCAGGTGGAGCCGGAGCATGCAGGCCAGCTCCAGCGGGTTGCGGTGGAACACCTGCTCGTGGCGCCAGCGCACCGGTGCCAGGTCGAACAGCCAGTCCTTCGCCGACTGCTCGAACTCCGGACTCCCCGGCCGGCGGACGGCGCCGGGCCAGCGGGCGCCCGACGGGCGGGCGGGTCTCGGGCGGGCGGGGCCGTCGGACGGCGTGCTGATGGTCATGGTTCATCGCCCTGGTTCTCCCCGCCCGTGCCTGGCGGTCATGGCCTCGTGGGACCCCCGGACGGCACGGCCGGACGCGGTCCCGCCGGTCGGCGAGACCCCTGCCCGGCCGCGGGCGCTTCGGGTGCGACGAGTCTCAGACGCGCGACCGGCCCTGTCAAGGACGGTGTCCACCCGGTGAGGCCGGCCCGCCTCACCGGGTGGCGCGGGTCAGGCCCCGACGTACGCCGCGAGGTGTTCGGCGGTGACCGTGGAGCGGGCGGTGACCAGGTCGGCGGGGGTGCCCTCGAAGACGACCCGGCCGCCGTCGTGGCCCGCGCCGGGGCCGAGGTCGATGATCCAGTCGGCGTGCGCCATGACCGCCTGGTGGTGCTCGATCACGATCACCGACTTGCCGGAGTCCACCAGCCGGTCCAGCAGCCCGAGCAGCTGCTCCACGTCCGCCAGGTGCAGGCCGGTGGTCGGCTCGTCCAGCACGTAGATCCCGCCCTTCTCCCCCATGTGGGTGGCCAGCTTCAGGCGCTGCCGCTCACCGCCCGACAGCGTGGTCAGCGGCTGACCGATCGTCAGATAGCCCAGCCCGACGTCCACCAGCCGCTCCAGGATCCGGTGCGCCGCCGGCGTACGCGCCTCACCCGTGCCGAAGAACTCCTCCGCCTCGCGCACCGACATCCCCAGCACCTCGCTGATGTCCCGGCCCCCGAACCGGTACTCCAGCACCGACGCCTCGAACCGCCGGCCCTCGCAGTCCTCACAGGTGGTGGCCACACCCGCCATCATCGCCAGGTCCGTGTAGATCACCCCCGCGCCGTTGCAGGCCGGACAGGCCCCCTCCGAATTGGCGCTGAACAGCGCCGGCTTCACCCCGTTCTCCTTCGCGAACGCCTTGCGGATCGGCTCCAGCAGACCCGTGTACGTCGCCGGATTGCTCCGCCGCGAACCCCGGATGGGGCTCTGGTCGATCGAGATCACCCCTTCGCCCGGCGATATCGACGCATGGACGAGCGAGCTCTTCCCGGAGCCCGCGACACCGGTGACGACGGTGAGCACCCCGAGCGGGACGTCCACATCGACGTCCCGCAGGTTGTTCGCCCTGGCGCCACGGATCCGCAGCGATTCGGTGGACTTCCGGACGCCCTCCTTCACCCCGGCCCGGTCGTCGAAGTGCCGGCCGGTGACCGTGCCGGAGGCGCGCAGTTCGTCCACCGTGCCCTCGAAGCAGACCGTCCCGCCCGCCGTACCGGCGCCCGGGCCGAGGTCCACGACGTGGTCGGCGATCGCGATCACCTCGGGCTTGTGCTCCACGACGAGCACCGTGTTGCCCTTGTCCCGCAGCCGCAGCAGCAGGTCGTTCATCCGCTGGATGTCGTGCGGGTGCAGGCCCGCGGTGGGCTCGTCGAAGACGTAGGTCACATCGGTGAGCGAGGAGCCGAGATGACGGATCATCTTGACGCGCTGAGCCTCGCCGCCCGACAGTGTGCCGGCCGCCCGGTCCAGCGAGAGGTAGCCGAGGCCGATCTCCACGAAGGAGTCCAGGGTCTGCCGCAGCGAGGCGAGCAGCGGGGCCACCGACGGCTCGTCCAGATCCCGGACCCACTCCGCGAGGTCCCGGATCTCCATCGCGCAGGCGTCGGCGATGCTGACCTTGCCGATCCGCGACGCCCGGGCGCCCTCGGCGAGCCTCGTCCCGTCGCACTCGGGACAGGTGGTGAAGGTGACCGCCCGCTCCACGAAGGCGCGGATGTGCGGCTGCATCGACTCCTTGTCCTTGGCGAGCATCGACTTCTGGATCCGCGGCACCAGACCCTCGTAGGTCATGTTGATGCCGGCGATCTTCATCCGGATCGGCTCGTGGTGGAGCAGGTCGTGCAGCTCCCGCTCGTTGAACTCGCGGATCGGCTTGTCCGGGTCGTAGAAGCCCGACTCGCTGTACATCCGGTAGTTCCAACCCCCGGTCGTGTAGCCGGGGATGGTGAACGCGCCCTCCGAGAGTGACTTGGAGTCGTCGTACAGCCGGGTCAGGTCGATGTCGGAGACCTTGCCGCGGCCCTCGCACCGGGTGCACATGCCGCCGGTGCGGTTGAAGGTCGCCTTGACCGTCTTCTTGTCGCCCTTCTCCACGGTGATCGCGCCGCTCGCCCGCACCGAGGCGGTGTTGAAGGAGTACGCGCTCGGCGGGCCGATGTGCGGGTCACCGAGGCGGCTGAAGAGGATGCGCAGCATCGCGTTGGCGTCGGTCGCGGTGCCCACCGTGGAGCGCGGGTCGCCGCCCATCCGCTGCTGGTCCACGGTGATCGCGGTGGTCAGGCCGTCGAGGACGTCCACCTCGGGCCGCGCCAGGGTCGGCATGAAGCCCTGCACGAAGGCGCTGTAGGTCTCGTTGATCAGGCGCTGCGACTCGGCGGCGATGGTGTCGAACACCAGCGAGCTCTTGCCCGAACCGGACACACCGGTGAACACGGTCAGCCGCCGCTTGGGGATCTCGATGCTGACGTCCTTGAGGTTGTTCTCCCGCGCGCCGAACACGCGGATCACCTCGTGGCTGTCGGCAACGTGCGACGCGGCCGCCTGCCGGTCCGTCCTCGTGGCCATGCTCACTCCCGTTTCTCGCCGTCCCACTGGGCGCGGTACGCCCCGGGGGTCACCCTAGGCGGCGGGCGGCGCGGGTGCGCCTCGATTCCCGGACCGGGCCGAAACCGGTCAGGAATGGAGAAGCACCGCCTGCGGGGCCGCCCCTAGCATGATCACCATGGACATCACCATTCACACCACGGCCCTGCCGCACCTCGACCCGGACGCCTCCGTGGCCTTCTACCGCGACGCCCTGGGCTTCGAGGTCCGCAGCGACGTGGGCCAGGGCAAGATGCGCTGGATCACCGTCGGGCCGGTCGGCCAGCCCGGCACGTCCATCCTGCTCGCGCCGCCGGCCGCCGACCCCGGGATCACCGAGGCCGAGCGCCGCACCGTCACCGAGATGATGGCCAAGGGCACCTACGGCTGGATCCTGCTGGCCACCCCGGACCTCGACGGCGTCTTCGAGAAGATCCAGGCCACCGACGCCGAGGTCGTCCAGGAGCCGACCGACCAGCCGTACGGCGTGCGCGACTGCGCCTTCCGTGACCCGGCGGGCAACCTGGTCCGTTTCCAGGAGGTCCGCTGACCGGTCCGGCCGTGACCGGACCACGGAGGGGGCGGACGGGCAGTGCGCCGCCCGCCCCCTCCGGCCTTTCCTCCTTCCCCACCCATCCCGTCGGAGCACCGTCGAGAGGAGCCCCCTCCATGTGTCACCCCGCATGGGCGCGCGCCCGCGCCGCGGCACAGCACCTGAACGACCTGACGCGCGTCCGCCGCGTCCGTGACCGGATCGACCGCGAGTACGCGCGGCCGCTGGACGTCGAGGCGCTCGCCCGTGACGTCGGCCTGCCGCCCGGCCGGCTCGGTCACCTGTTCCGCCTCGCGTACGGCCTCTCGCCGTACGCGTACCTGATGACCCGTCGCGTCGAACGCGCGGCGGCGCTGCTGCGGCAGGGCGGCCTCGGCGCCGGTGAGGTCGGCCGCGCGGTCGGCTGCCCCTCGCCCGGCGTGTTCACCGCCCGCTTCACCGAGCTGGTCGGCGTCCCGCCCGAGGCGTACCCGCGCCACCCGGCGCTCGCCGTCGCGGGCGTCCCGCCGTACGCGGCGGAGCCGGCGGCGCGGGTGGCGCGGGTGGCGCGGGTGGCGCGGGTGGCGCGGGTGGCGCGGGTGGCGCGGGTGGCGCGGGTGATCCCGGCACCGGTCAGGATTCGAGAAGCGCCGGCCGCCGAGCCCCGACTAGCGTGATGGAACCAAGGCCGGGCCGTACACCGGCGGCCCGGCCCACCCCCACCCGACCCGACCCACCGAAACGCACTGGAGGAGACATGGCCGGCACGCCGCCCCGTGAGCTGGAGGAGAGGCTGCGGGACACCCGCGCGAGGCTGGAGGGCGACATCGACCTCTGGGTCGCGACCTCGGGCACCGAGAGCGGTGTCCACCTCATCCCGCTCTCCTTCCTCTGGGACGGGACGGCGTTCCTGATCTCCACCCCGCTCACCTCGGTCACCAGCCGCAACCTGCTGGCCGACGACCGGGTGCGCCTCAGCCTCGGCCCGACCCGCGACGTCGTCATCGTCGAGGGCACCGCCGAACCGGTGGACACCACCGGGCTCGGCCAGGAGGCCGGCGACGCCTTCGCCGCCCGGACCGGCTTCGACCCGCGCGAGGAGGACAGGCCCTACCAGTACTTCCGGATCCTCCCCCGACGCGTCCAGGCCTGGCGCGAGGCCGACGAGCTCCGCGGCCGTGACCTCATGCGCGACGGCGCCTGGCTCGGCTGACCGGCAACCACCGCCCGGACCGGAGCTGTTGACGGACAGTCGGAGCAACGCCGGGGTCAGGCTAGGGTGTGAGGCGTGAGCTTTCATGTGGTTGTCGGATACGGGGCTGCCGGAGCGGCCACCGCGCGGCTGCTGGCCGGGCAGGGGCACGAGGTACGGGTCGTCACCAGGGCGGGCCGCGCCGCCGAGCCGGGGATCGAGCACCTCGCCCTGGACGCGACGGACGCCGGCCGGCTGAGCGAGGCGGTCAAGGGCGCCGCCGCGGTGTACGGCTGCGCCGCGCCGCCGCTGCACCGCTGGGCGGCCGAATGGCCGCCGCTCGGCTCCTCGCTCTGCGCTGCGGCCGAGGCCTCCGGGGCCGTCCTGGTGATGCTCGGCAACCTGTACGGCTACGGCCCGGTGGACCGCCCGCTCACCGAGGACCTGCCGCTCGCCGCGACCGGGACCAAGGGGCGGGTCCGGGCGGCGCTCTGGGAGCAGGCGCGGGCGCTGCACGAGGCGGGCCGGATCCGGGCGGTCGAGGTGCGCGCCTCCGATTTCTTCGGCCCCGGCGTCACCGACGGCGGACACCTGGCCGCGCGTGCCGTACCGCGGGTGCTGGACGGGAAGTCCGTCTCGGTGCTCGGCGACCCCGAGGCACCGCACAGCTGGACGTACCTCCCGGACGTGGCGCGGGCGCTGGCCGAGGTCGCGGGCGAGGAACGGGCCTGGGGACGCGCCTGGCACGTGCCGACCGCGCCCGCCGTACCGATCCGCGCGATGGTCGACCGGCTCGCCGCCGAGGCGGGCACCGGGCCGGTGGCGACCAAGCGGCTGCCGGCGCCGGTCGTGGGCCTGGCCGGGCTGTTCTCGCCGCTGCTGCGTGAACTCAAGGAGACCCGTTACCAGTTCGACCGTCCCTTCGTGATCGACGCCGCCGCGTACGAGGCCGCGTTCACGGTGCGCGCCACGCCCGTCGAGGAGCAGGTCCGGGCCACCGTCCGGTGGTGGCGCGAGCGGCTCGCGGGTGCGGCGAAGGGCGCCTGAGACGCCGTCCCGGCAGGCCCCGTCGGACGGACGGCCCGATCGGTTCCCGGGTCCACTCGATGGTGGCACCCGTGCGGCGTGTCCCTGGGCCGCCGCCGGGCTTTGCGCTGTCGTGGTCCACGTCCGCACCGGACGTGCCCCCGGCGGCGCGGCCGGTACCCCTGTTCCGTCCACCGGAGGTACCCCCATGTCCATCACCACCGTGCTCACCGTCGACGGCATGAGCTGCGGCCACTGCGAGAAGACCGTCAGCACCGGTCTGTCCTCCCTCCCCGGGGTCACCGGGGTCACCGCCGACGCCCCGTCCGGCCGGGTCACCGTGGCCTCCACCGGGCCGCTCGACGAGGCCCTGCTGCGCGGCGCGGTCGGCGACGCCGGCTTCACCGTCACCGGCCTGATCTGACCTCCGCCGCACGGCCGCCCACCACAGGCCCGCCCGCCGCCCCGCCGGACCCCACTCGGCGGGGCGGCACCGTTCCCCGCCTCCCCCACCCTCCACACCCGCGTCACACCCACCGACCGACCCCGGCCGGCCCCCCGCGCCCCGGCGGGCCCCTTCACGGGGTCAGCAGTCGTACCGGTGGATCGTGGGCCAGTCGGGGCAGTCACGGCAGACGAAGACATAGACACCGCCCGCATCGCCCATGTCCATGCCGTGGCTGTCCCGCTGCGGACCGGTCCGCTCCTCCTCCGGGAGCCACCGTCCGCAGGACTCGCTCGCCGAGATCGTCAGGAGGTGTTCCATCCGCCGGCCGCAGGCACAGTGGGGCCAACTCGGCGACTGGGTCCAGCCCGGATAGCCGCCGACCTTGCTCTGATGGGTGGTGAACGTGTCGAAGTAGGTGACTCCCACGGTCTCCTCCAGCTCGTCGCTCCACTCCCCGACCCGCTCGACCAGGTCCGCGGGCAGGTCCCAGTTCGGGTACTCGACGGCCTCGGTGGGATGCACCGCGCAGGGCTGCGGTACGTACTCGTCGTCGGACTCGTACGGCTGCGGCGCCTCGTCCAGCAACCGCCCGGCGGCCACCTCCGCGGCGGCGCGCCAGCGGAGCACGGGCACCGGTGACCACTGGTCGTGCTCGGAGTGGACCAGCGGGCACCAGAGCAACTGGAGCAGGTCGGCACCGTCCGGGAAGGCGAGCGCCGGGACGTCCCGGGCGAACAGCTGGAGCACGGGCACCATCGCCACCGGGTCCGGACCCACCACCGCGCACCCCCGCGCGGGGTTGTAGTGGTCGGGCGCGGCACACGTCGGCCACGGGTCGTCGGCCGGCCACAGCAGCGGTCCCCCGAGCGAACTCTCCCGCCGGCCGGGGGCGCCGGCACGCGGATACAGCAGGGTGGTGGGCCGCGCATGCGGCACCAGGTCCGGGAAGTGTTCCGCGATGTCGCACGGGGGCGGCGGGACGGTGAAACTCATGAGGCCTCCAAACCGCCGCATCGTAGCGCGGGCCCCGGACACCGTCCGCCGGGAGGCGACCCCGCGCCCCGGCGGCCCCTCCACGGGCCGCCGGGGCACAGGGGGGCGGGTCAGGAGGTGAGTTCCTCGCGCAGGTGGTGGGTGGCGGTGAGGAGGCGGTCGAGGGAGGCGCGGGTCTCGGGCCAGGTGCGGGTCTTGAGGCCGCAGTCGGGGTTGACCCAGAGGCGGGTGGCGGGGATGGCGGCGAGGGCGGTGCGCAGGAGGGCGACGGTCTCCTCGGTGCCCGGGACGCGCGGGGAGTGGATGTCCCAGACGCCGGGGCCGACCTCGCGGGGGTAGCGGGCCTCGGCGAGTTCGCCGGCCACCCGCATGTGGGAGCGGGTGGCCTCCAGGGAGATGACGTCGGCGTCGAGGTCGTCGATGGCGGTCATGATGGCGCCGAACTCGGCGTAGCACATGTGGGTGTGGATCTGAGTGTCGGCGCGGACCCCGGAGGTGGCGAGGCGGAAGGCCTCGGTGGCCCAGCGCAGGTAGCCGGCGTGGCCGTCGGCGCGCAGCGGGAGCGTCTCACGCAGGGCGGGCTCGTCGACCTGGACGACGGCGGCGCCGGCGGCCTCCAGGTCGGTGACCTCGTCGCGCAGGGCGAGGGCCACCTGGCGGGCGGTGTCGGCGAGCGGCTGGTCGTCGCGGACGAAGGACCAGGCGAGCATGGTGACCGGGCCGGTGAGCATGCCCTTGACCGGGCGGTCGGTGAGGTCCTGGGCGTAGCGGTACCAGTCGGTGGTGAGGGGCTGCGGCCGGGAGATGTCACCGGCGAGCACCGGTGGCCGGACGTAGCGGGTGCCGTACGACTGGACCCAGCCGTGCCGGGTGGCGAGGTAGCCGGTGAGCCGCTCGGCGAAGTACTGGACCATGTCGTTGCGTTCGGGTTCGCCGTGGACGAGGACGTCCAGGCCGGCCTTCTCCTGGAAGGCGATGACCTCGCGGATCTCGGCCTCGATGCGCTCGCGGTAGGCGGCCCGGTCGATCCGTCCGGCGGTCAGGTCGGCGCGGGCGGTGCGCAGTTCGGCGGTCTGCGGGAAGGAGCCGATGGTGGTGGTCGGCAGCAGCGGGAGGCCGAGGCGGGCGCGCTGGGCCTCGGTGCGGACCTCGTACGGCTGGGGGCGGCGGGTGTCGGCCGCGGGGACGGCGGCGGCGCGGGCGCGGACGGCCGGGTCGCGGGTGACCGGGGAGGTGGCGCGGGAGGCGAGGTCGGCGCGGTTGGCGGCGAGTTCGGCGGTGATGGCGGTGGTGCCCTCGCGCAGGGCGCGGGCGAGCAGGGCGGTCTCGGTGCTCTTCTGGCGGGCGAAGGCGAGCCAGCGGGCGATCTGCGGGTCGAGTTCGCGTTCGGCGGTGGCGTCGAGGGGGACGTGCAGCAGTGAGCAGGACGGGGCGACGTCCACGGTGCCGGCGAGGCCGAGCAGGGTGGCCAGGGTGGCGAGCGACTTCTCCAGGTCGTTGATCCAGACGTTGCGGCCGTCGACGACGCCGGCGATCAGGCGCCTGCCGGGCAGGCCCCCGGCGGCGGCGAGGTCGGCCAGGTTGGCGGCGGCGGGGCCGGTGAAGTCCAGGGCGAGGCCTTCGACGGGGGCCTTGGCGAGGACGGGCAGGGCTTCGCCGAGGCGATCGAAGTAGCTGGCGACGAGCAGCTTGGGCCGGTCCTCGACGGCGCCGAGCTCGCGGTAGGCGCGGGCGGCGGCGCCCAGTTCGGCGGGGGTGCGGTCCTGGACGAGGGCGGGCTCGTCGAGTTGCGCCCATTCGGCGCCGGCGGCGCGCAGTTCGGCGAGGAGTTCGGCGTAGACGGGCAGCAGCCGGTCGAGCAGGGTGAGGGGCTGGAAGTCGGCGGCGACGCCGGGGGCGGGCTTGGCGAGCAGCAGGTAGGTGACGGGGCCGAGCAGGACGGGCCGGGCGGTGTGGCCGAGCAGGAGGGCCTCGCGCAGTTCGCCGACGGCCTTGGCCGGGTTGGCGGTGAAGACGGTGTCGGGGCCGAGTTCGGGCACCAGGTAGTGGTAGTTGGTGTCGAACCACTTGGTCATCTCCAGCGGCGCGGCCTCCTGGGTGCCGCGCGCCATGGCGAAGTAGCCGTCGAGCGGGTCGGCGGCGACGGCGGCGCGGTGGCGGGCGGGGATGGCGCCGAGGGCGACGGTGGTGTCCAGCACGTGGTCGTACAGCGAGAAGTCGCCGGTGGTGACCTCCTGGACGCCGGCGTCGGCCAGCTGCCGCCAGTTGTCCCGGCGCAGGGTGGCGGAGGTGGTGCGGAGGGCGGCGGCGGTGACGGTGCCCTTCCAGTAACCCTCGACGGCCTTCTTGAGCTCCCGGCCCCGGCCCTGGCGGGGGTAGCCGTGGACGGTGGCCCGGGTCTGCACGGGTACGGGCCGCACCGAAGTGGACTGCGCGGGTACGGGCCGCGCCGAAGTGGACTGCGCGGGCGTGGACTTCGCGGTCAAGGGACTCTCCTTCGCGAGTCTGGTTCCTCATGTTCCCGGGGACGGGACGAGGGCGCAAAGGATGACGGACCGGGCGGGCCGCCCGGGCACGTAAGGTGCCGGACTCCGCCTTCTGTGTACGCCGACCCGCCCACGAGGTCACCGGGAGGTCCGCGCGCGATCGGTCGCGCACGGGCAACGGGCAGGTCTTCGGACTCGCGGGCCCGTCCACCCGTGAAAGGGCGGACTCCTAGTGGCCGTCGCTTCCCAGGCCCGTGCGGGCCCAGTGCGTATGACGGCGGTCGTTCCCGCTCACCGCTGCGGGGCAGTCCCGGACTGGCCAGTTGAAAGGCGTCACCGGGTTCCCTCTTGCGACGCGCCTGTCTGGCGGACAGGAGCGAACCAGCTGCCCGGCCAGCATAGGGGCAATCCGGCGGCCCGGCACGGGAATCCCACGAGGTGTCCACGGATCGGGACGGGTACGGAAAGCCCGGTGCCGGGTGCCCCGTGGGAGGGGCACCCGGCACCGGGTGAGGGGGTGTCAGGCCTGGTCGGCGTCGGCCGGGGTGTGGAAGCCCGCCAGGATCCGTTCGGCCGCCAGGGTGGCGGTCAGCGTGCCGTCGCGGACCTGCTGTTCGATGCCGGGCGCGAGCCGGCGGACGGCCGGGTGGGCGCGCAGCCGGGCGAGCAGCTGGTCGTGGACCATCGCCCAGGTCCAGTCGACCTGCTGGTCGCGGCGCTTGGCGTCGAGCGCGCCGGTGGCCTCCAGGATCCGCCGGTGCTGCCCCAGCCGCTCCCACACCGTGTCGAGGTCGGTGCCGTCGCGGCCGCTGCAGGTGAGCACCGGCGGGGTCCAGGCGGCGTCGGGGGCCTGCAACAGCCGCAGCGCGCCGGTCAGTTCGCGGGCGGCGGCACGGGCGTCGAGCTCGTGCGGGCCGTCCGCCTTGTTGACGGCGACGATGTCGGCGAGTTCCAGCACGCCCTTCTTGATGCCCTGGAGCTGGTCGCCGGTGCGGGCGAGGGTGAGCAGCAGGAAGGAGTCGACCATGTCGGCGACGGTGGTCTCGGACTGGCCGACGCCGACGGTCTCCACCAGGACGACGTCGTACCCGGCGGCCTCCATCACCACCATGCTCTCCCGGGTGGCCCGGGCGACGCCGCCGAGGGTGCCGGAGGTGGGCGAGGGGCGGACGAACGCGGCCGGGTCGACGGCGAGCTTCTCCATCCGGGTCTTGTCGCCCAGGATGCTGCCGCCGGTCCGGCTGGAGGACGGGTCGACGGCGAGCACCGCGACCCGGTGGCCCCGCCCGGTGAGCATGGTGCCCAGGCCCTCGATGAAGGTGGACTTGCCGACGCCGGGGACGCCGGTGATGCCCACCCGGACGGCCTTGCCGGAGTGCGGGAGCAGCTCCAGCAGCAGCCGCTGGGCAAGCTCCCGGTGGTCGGCGCGGCCCGACTCGACCAGGGTGATGGCCCGCGCGATGTAGGCGCGCGAGCCGTCGAGGACACCCTGGACGTACTGGTCCAGATCGATCGTGCGGGCCACGGGTCAGCGGCTCACAGCTCGTGGCCGAGGGACGCGGCCAGCGTCCTCAGCAGGTCGTGGGCGGCCTCCGGGATGACCGTGCCGGGCGGGAACACCGCGGTGGCACCGGCCTCGTGGAGGGCGTCGACGTCCTGCGGGGGGATGACCCCGCCGACCACGATGGTGATGTCCTCGCGTCCGGCGGCGGCGAGTTCGGCGCGCAGCGCGGGCACCAGCGTCAGGTGGCCGGCGGCGAGGGAGGAGACGCCGACGATGTGGACGTCGGCCTCCACGGCCTGGCGGGCGACCTCGGCCGGGGTCTGGAAGAGCGGGCCGACGTCGACCACGAAGCCGAGGTCGGCGAAGGCGCTGGCGATCACCTTCTGGCCGCGGTCGTGGCCGTCCTGGCCCATCTTGGCGACCAGGATGCGCGGGCGGCGGCCCTCGGCCTCGTCGAACCGCTCGACGAGCTCGCGGGTGCGCTGGACGGCGGTGGTGGGGCCTGCTTCGTCTCGGTACACACCCGTGATGGTACGGATCTGGCCGGAGTGGCGCCCGTACACCTTCTCCAGGGCGTCCGAGATCTCGCCGACGGTGGCCTTGGCGCGCGCCGCGTCGACGGCGAGGGCGAGCAGGTTGCCGTCCAGGGTGCCGTCGTTGCGCGGGCCGCGCTCGGCGGAGGCGGTCAGCGCGCGCAGGGCGTCCTGGCAGGCGGCCTCGTCGCGTTCGGCCCGCAGGCGGCGCAGCTTCTCGATCTGCTGGGCGCGCACCGAGGAGTTGTCGACCTTGAGCACCTCGATCTGCTCGTCGGTGGCGACCTGGTACTTGTTGACGCCGATCACCGGCTGGCGTCCGGAGTCGATCCGGGCCTGGGTGCGGGCTGCGGCCTCCTCGACGCGCAGCTTGGGGATGCCCGCGTCGATGGCCTTGGCCATGCCGCCGGCCGCCTCGACCTCCTGGATGTGCTGCCAGGCGCGCGCGGCGAGGTCGTGGGTGAGCTTCTCGACGTACGCGCTGCCGCCCCAGGGGTCGATGACCCGGCAGGTGCCGGACTCCTGCTGCAGCAGCAGCTGGGTGTTGCGGGCGATCCGCGCGGAGAAGTCGGTGGGCAGGGCGAGCGCCTCGTCGAGGGCGTTGGTGTGCAGCGACTGGGTGTGGCCCTGGGTCGCGGCCATCGCCTCCACGCAGGTGCGGGTGACGTTGTTGAAGACGTCCTGGGCGGTGAGCGACCAGCCGGAGGTCTGCGAATGGGTGCGCAGCGACAGCGACTTGGCGTTCTTGGGGTCGAACTCCTTGACGAGCTTGGCCCAGAGCAGGCGGGCCGCGCGGAGCTTGGCGATCTCCATGAAGAAGTTCATGCCGATGGCCCAGAAGAACGACAGGCGGGGCGCGAAGGCGTCCACGTCCATGCCGGCGGCGAGGCCGGCGCGCAGGTACTCCACGCCGTCGGCCAGGGTGTAGGCCAGCTCCAGGTCGGCGGTGGCCCCGGCCTCCTGGATGTGGTAGCCGGAGATGGAGATGGAGTTGTAGCGCGGCATCTTCTGCGAGGTGTACGCGAAGATGTCGGAGATGATCCGCATCGAGGGCTGCGGAGGGTAGATGTAGGTGTTGCGGACCATGAACTCCTTGAGGATGTCGTTCTGGATGGTCCCCGCCAGCTTCTCCGGCGGCACCCCCTGCTCCTCGGCGGCCACGATGTAGAGCGCCAGGATCGGCAGCACGGCGCCGTTCATGGTCATCGACACCGACATCCTGTCCAGCGGGATGCCGTCGAAGAGCTGGCGCATGTCGTAGATGGAGTCGATCGCCACGCCGGCCATGCCGACGTCGCCGGTGACCCGCGGGTGGTCGCTGTCGTAGCCGCGGTGGGTCGGCAGGTCGAAGGCGACCGACAGGCCCTTCTGGCCGGCCGCCAGGTTGCGGCGGTAGAAGGCGTTGGACTCCTCGGCGGTGGAGAAGCCGGCGTACTGGCGGACCGTCCACGGCTGGTTGACGTACATCGTCGGGTACGGGCCGCGCAGGTACGGGGCGACGCCCGGGTAGGTGCCGAGGAAGTCGACGTCGGCCAGGTCGGCGCCGGTGTACAGCGGCTTGACGCCGATGCCCTCGGGGGTCTGCCAGAGCAGTTCCTCGACGTCCTTGCCGGTGGCCCGCTCCCAGGCGGAGCGCCACTGCTCGTGGGTGGTCCCGGCGCCGTTCGCGGCGTCCAGGCCGATCTGCGTGAAGTCGGGGATCATGCCGCCGCTCCGATCTCGTCGAGGACCGAGGTGAGGAGGGCGACGGCGTCGCCGCCCGCGAAGACGAACTCGTCCACCCCGGCCCGCTGGTAGGCCTCGCCCCGCTCCCCCGGCCGTCCGGCCAGCAGGACGCGCCGGGCGCCGGCGTCCTTCAGTGCCGCGGCGACGGCCTCGGCGTGCTCCTCGTACAGCGCGTCGCTGGAGCACAGGCACGCCACGGCGGCGCCGCTCTCCGCGAAGCGGACGGCCAGCTCGCCGGCGTCGGCCGAGGCGGCGGAGACGGTCTCGATGCCGCCGGCCTGGAGCAGGTTGGCGGTGAAGGTCAGCCGGCCGGTGTGGGCGGCCGCCGGGCCGATCGCGGCGAGGAAGACCCGCGGGCGGGCGCCGGTCCCGGCCAAGCTCGCGTCGGAGCGGGCGCGCAGCGCCTCGTACGCCTCGGCGCGGCGCACCTGCGGGAGGCCGCCGCCGAGCGGCGTGGGAGCCGGCTCGCGGACCACGGCCTGCTCGGCCAGGTTCGGGAACTCGCTGACGCCGGTGATCGGCTCACGGCGGTGGGCGAGGTCCACCGAGCGCTCGGCCCAGGTCGCGGCGATGCGCTCCGGCACCAGGCCGGAGGTGAGGCCGGCGCGCTGGCCGCCCGCCCGCTCGATCTCCTGGAACCAGGCCCAGGCCGCCTGCGCCAGCTCCTCGGTGAGCTGCTCGACGTACCAGGAGCCGCCGGCCGGGTCGATGACCCGGGCGAGGTGCGACTCGTCCTGGAGGATCGCCTGGGTGTTGCGGGCGACCCGGCGGGAGAAGGCGTCGGGCAGGCCCAGCGCCTCGTCGAACGGGAGCACGGTGACCGCGTCGGCGCCGCCGACACCGGCGGCGAGGCCGGCGACGGTGGTGCGGAGCATGTTCACCCACGGGTCGCGCTCGGTCATCATCACGCGGGAGGTGACGGCGTGCTGGCGCTGCGCCGCGGCGTCGGCGGACGCGCCGCTGACGTCGGCGACGCGGGCCCAGAGGCGGCGCGCGGCACGGAACTTGGCGATGGTGAGGAACTGGTCGGCGGTGGCCGCGTAGCGGAACTCCAGCTGCCCGCAGGCCGCGTCGACGGACAGGCCGGCCGCGGTCAGGGCGCGCAGGTAGGCGACGCCGGTGGCGAGCGAGCAGCCGAGCTCCTCGGCGGCCGAGGCGCCGGCGTCGTGGTAGGCGAGGGCGTCCACGGTCAGCGCCCGGATGCCGGGCTGCTCGCGGTCGCAGCGGACGGCCAGCGCGGTGGCCGCGTCGAGCAGCCGGTCGGTGTCCTCGTCGCGGCCGGTACGGGCCAGCAGGCCGAGCGGGTCGGCGCCGAGGTTGCCGCGCGCGTCGGCGGCGGGCACCTCGCGCTCGGCGTACAGCCGCAGCAACTCCTCGGCGGCGGCGGCGAATTCGGGTCCGCCATCGAGGACGACCGGCGCCAGGTCCAGGTAGACGCCGTCCAGGACGGCCGGCAGGGCGGAGACCGGGAGCCCCTCGCCGCCGACGGCCAGCCAGACGGAGGCGACGCCGTTCTCCAGGTCGGCGAGCACCGCCTCGTTGGAGCGGCGCGGGTCCGGGTGCGCGTGGCGCTGGCGGACGTCCCAGCCGGCCGGCACCGAGCCCTGCGCCCGGCCGCCGCGGGTGAACGGCGCGAAGCCCGGGTAGCCGGGGTCGGCCGCGGTGTCCTCGGCGGTGTACAGCGGGCGGGCGCGCAGCCCGTCCTCGATGTCGGTGGAGAGGGCGTCCTCCGCCGCCGCGCCGTCAACCGGGTTGGCGCCGGACTTGCGCAGGACACCTGCGACGAGTTGCTGCCACTGCTCACGGGTTGCGTCCGGGAACTCGGCGGCCAGGGGGAGCCTTTCGGGCGAGACCGTCATGTGCGGAGGCTAGCGCGTGACGGTGTCGTCGCAGCAGGTCCTCCGGGTGTGAGCTTGGCCTCTCAATGATCGCCGCAGCTGGGGAGGGGTGTCGGGTGGCGGCGCGGCCCGGCGGTTCAGCCGCGGTTGAGGCGGGCGATGAGTTCGTCGGCGATCCATAGGGGTGGGTGCGGGCCGCGGTGGCGGGCGGACCGGTCGATCGGCCCAGATAGACCGGTTGATCTACCACCCTCCGCCTGGCAGGCTTGGCCCCATGAGCACCTCCGAACCCGGACCTCGCGAGCGGCTGCTGACGGCGGCCCAGGAGCTGACCTACCGGCACGGCGTCGGCGTGGGCGTGGACGCCCTGTTGAAGGGCGCCAACGTGGCCCGCCGCTCCCTCTACGAGCACTTCGGGGGCAAGGACGGGCTGATCGCCGAGGTGCTCGGGCGCAGCGCCGCCGAGGACGAGGCCGCCTACGAGCGGACCATGCGGGCGGCGGGCGACGACCCGCGCGAGCGCCTGCTGGCCGTGTTCGACGAGCTGTCCGCGATCGTCGCCAAGCCGGACTTCCGGGGCTGCCGCTACCTCGCCGCCGATCTGGCCCTCGCCGACCCCGACCACCCCGGGCACGCCGTCACCCGCGGCTACCGCGAGCGGGTCACCGGCCTCCTGGCGGCCGAACTGCTCGCCCTCGGGCACCCCCGGCCCGGGCACGGCGCCGACCAGCTGCTGCTGCTGATCGACGGCGTCCTGGCGGCCGGCGCCACCCGCCCGGCCACCGACCCCGCCGCGGCCGCCAAGGAGCTGGCCGAGCGGATCATCGCCCCGCACGGCACCTGACCGCAGGATGCCCGATGACATGGGTCGGGTACGCACCACACGGCACGACGAACGAGGAACGAGGATTCGATGAGCTTGACGGAAGGCCGGCGGGTACGGCTGGCGGAGGACGTCGGACTCGGTGACGCGGTCGCCGGGGCGACCGGGGACGTCGTCGGGTACCTGTCGCTGGGGGCGGGCACCGAAGGCGTGGTCGAGCGGGTGGTCGGGCGGCTGTCCGAGAGCCACGAGGTGCTGGAGTACCAGCGGCTGCGGTCACTGCTCGACGACTACGGCCACACCATGCCCGCGGAGAGCCGCAAGCGGCTGGAGGAGGAGGTCGCGGCCCTGGAGCCCGGCTGGGCCGCCTACCGGGAGCGGGGCGACCGGGTGACGGTCCGCGTCCGGCTCGACAACGGCTTCGTCCTGGACGACGCCTCCGAGGACGTCCTCACCGCCCTCTGAACGCTGAACGGCGCGCACGACGGGCCGCCGACACCGGCCCCGTACGGCCACCCGCGGCGGCGGCCGGCGTCACGCCCGCCCCAGCGCGTACGCCACGGCCCCGGTGAGGGTGAGCGCGCGGCCCCCGTCCAGGGCGTCGGCGAAGGCGTCCTCGCCGAGGGCGTCGCGGGCGCGGGCGGCGGCCGCCTTGCGCAGGGCCTCGTCCGGGCGGTAGTAGGCGTAGACGCCGAAGCCGACGCTCTCGCGCAGGGCGCGGGCCGCGCCGAGCAGGGTGGCGACGCGCGCCGCCCGGCCGTCCGCCTCGGGCGCCTCCGTGTCCTCGGCGACCGCCAGCGCGTCGAGGAAGTAGGCGAGGTTGGCGAGGTCGCGGGTCTGCTCGGAGAGCCGGATGCCCTCCTCCAGGTGGGCCCGGGCCCGCTCGTGCTCGCCCTGCGCGGCGCGCGCCTGGGAGAGGTTGAACAGGGCGACGTAGATCGCCAGCCGGTCGCCGCGGGCGCGGGCGGCGGCCAGGCCCCGCTCGATGTGCGGCACGGCCTGCTCGGGCCCGCTCTCCAGCAGGACGGCGGTGCCCAGCCAGACGTGGACCAGGGTGCCCACCCACTCACCGGCGGGCCCGGCGGCCTCGGCCACCGTGACCGCCTCGCGCAGCACCAGGGCGGCCGTCCAGGGGTCACCGTCGGCGAGGGCGGCCAGCGCGATGCCGGGCAGCGAGTGCGCCTGGGCCTCGACGTCGCCGACGGCCTCGGCCAGCCGGTTCGCCCGCCGCCAGCGGGCCAGCGCGGCCTGCTGCTCGCCCTGCGCGAAGGCCATCGCCGCGGCCGCGCTCAGCACCATCGCCCGCAGCCCGGCGGGCAGCTGGTGCTCCAGGACGGCCTCCAGGGCGCGCCGGCCCGCGAGCAGGCGCCCGCGCAGCCACCAGTACAGCCACAGCGCCCAGCCGAGCCGGGCCCCGGCCTCGGGCGAGCCGTGGCCGAGCGCCCAGGTGATCGCGGCGGCCATGTTGCCCTCCTCGGCCTCCACCAGGGCCAGCCAGCGCACCTGTTCGGCGCCCTGGTACTCGGGGGCGGCACGCTCGGCCAGCGCCAGGAAGTGTGCGGCGTGGGCGGCGCCGGCCTCCCGGGCCTCGGCGGGGTCGGCGTCCAGGCGGGTCCGGGCGTACTGGGCGACGGGCTCCAGCATCCGGAACCGGGCCGGACCGGACGTGGCGGGCTCCACCACCAGCAGCGACTGCTCGGCCAGCACCTGGAGCAGGTCGAGCACCCCGGCCGCGCCGTCCGGGCCGGCGCCCACCGCCTCCGCCGCCTCCAGGGTGAAGCCGTCGCGGAACACCGCCAGCCGCCGGAACAGCCGCCGCTCGGGCCCGGCGAGCAGGTCGTGGCTCCAGTCGAGCGCGGCACGCATGGTGCGCTGGCGCTCCGGCAGGTCCCGGGCGCCCGGGGCGGACAGCGCCGCGTCCAGCCGGGCGAGCAGCTGGTGCGGGTCCAGCAGCCGGATCCGGGCGGCTGCGAGCTCCAGGGCCAGCGGGATGCCGGCCAGCCGGGTGCAGGTCGCGGCGACCGCCCCGACGTTGCCGGACGTGAGCCGGAACCCCGGGGCGAGGGAGCGGGCGTGCTCGGCGAACAGGCGCACCGCCGGGGCGCCGGCGATCTCCCCCACCGCGGTGGCGCCGGGCGCGGGCAGCGCCAGCGGGCGCACCGGGTACTCCCGTTCGCCGCGGATCCGCAGCGCGGCCCGGCTGGTGACCAGGACGGTCAGCAGCGGGCAGGCCGCCACCAGCCGGGCCAGCGCCGGGGCGGCCGCGGTCAGGTGCTCGGCGTTGTCGAGCAGCAGCAGCGCCCGGCGCGGCCGCAGCGCCTCGACGAGCGCCGCCTCGGGGTCGGCGCCGTCGGCGGCGGGCACCCCGAGGGCGTGGGCGACGGCGGGCAGCACCAGCGCGGCGTCGTCCAGTGGCGCCAGCGCCACCAGGACCGGCCCCTCCTCGAACTCCCCCGCCAGCTCCTCGCACACCGCGACGCCCAGCCGGGTCTTGCCGACCCCGCCCAGCCCGGTCAGGGTCAGCAGCCGGCAGCCGGGGTCGCGCAGCAGTGCGGCCAGCTCGCGCAGCTCCTCCTCACGGCCGATCAGGGCGGTGGCGGGCACCGGCGGGCCCGCGGCGGACGGCCGGGCCTCCCCCGGGCCCGCGGTGTCCTCGCCGTTCCTGGCCCGGGGGACGGTCACGGCCACGGCCGGCGCCGCCGGTACCTCCGTCCGCGGCCGGCGGCTCGCCGCCAGCAGACAGGCACGGTCCTCGCCGGAGGCCCCCAGCACATCGGCCAGCGAACGGACCGTCCGCGGGTGCGGGCTGCTCCGGGCGCCGCGCTCCAGCGCGCTGACCGCGTGGACGCTCAGGCCCGCGCGGGCGGCGAGCTCCTCCTGGGTCAGTCCGGCCCGCTCCCGCAGCGCGCGCAGCCGGACGCCGAAGGTCTCCGGGCCGGCGGCTGAACCGGCGTCCTGTGCGATCACCCGCAGATTGTACGGAAACCGCCGCTCCCGCCCGGGCCGACGGACGGCGGAGAGCGCCCGCACGACGGTCAGCAGGCGTACGACCGCCCGGCGACGCGGCCGCCCGGACCACCGGTGCTGTCGAGGCCGCCGATGTTGTCGAGACCGCCGAAGCCGTCACGCCGGTCGAGGCCGCCGGCGTCGTCGGCCCGGGCCAGCTCCATGACCTGGTCCACCGTCAGGGTCCGCCCCCGTTCGGCGGCCCGGGCGTACAGCGACGCCTCGATGCCGGCGCGCAGCCGGCGCAGCTGGCGCCCCAGGCCGTCGGGGTCCACCAGTTCCGGGGCGAGACCGGTGCGGGCGCCGTGCGCGCGGACGGCGCCGTCCAGCTCCGCCGCCCGGCCGTGGTGACCCGAGCGGAACAGCGCCGCGGCGAGGGTGGCCAGGCCCAGCAGCCAGAAGGTGGTGTCGGACTCGGCGCAGGTCAGCTCGACCAGCCGGGCCGCGGTGGCGGCCGCCCGGTCGGGGCGGCCGCGTTCGAGGTCGGTCTTGGCGAGCTGCCAGCGGGCGATGGACGCGATCAGCCCGTAGCCGCAGCCCTCGGCGGTGACCAGCGCGGACTCCAGGTGGCCCGCCGCCCGGTCGTGGCGGCCGGCGAGCAGCTCCACGTCCCCCACGCAGAGCAGCACCTCGGCCACCAGTTGCGGCGACCCGTGCGCCCGGGCCTGGTCCAGGGCACGGGCGGCCCGGCGCACGGCCGGCCCGTCCGCGCCCGCCAGGGCCTCCGCGTGCGCGGTGGCGGCCAGCACCCAGGCGCCGGTGCGCGGGTCCTCGGCCAGCGCGGCGTGGTAACCCGCCTTGCGCAGGGCGGCCAGCTGCGCCTCGCCGTCCCCGTTGAGGTACTGCAGCAGGGCGAGGCCGCCGGCCGCCCGGGCCAGCAGCGCGTGGTCGGGCACCCCCGGACGGCCGGTGCGGTCGGCGACGGCGGGCGCCAGGTGGCGCAGCCCCTCGGTGGTCTGGCCGCGCCGGTACCAGAAGCCGGAGAGACCGGTGGCGATGCGCAGCGCCCGGTCGGCGTCGCCGGTGCGGGCGGCGGTGTCCAGGGCGGCCCGGAGGTTGCCGGTCTCCTCGGCGAGCACGCGCGTCCACTCCCGGGCCGCCGGGCCGCGCAGGCCCTCGTACGCCTCGTCGGCCAGGCGGGTGGCCCAGGCCAGGTGGCGCTGCCCGGCGCGGCGCAGGCGGTCCGGGTCGGCGTGCTCGGCCGCGTAGTGGCGCACGGTCTCCGCGATCCGGTAGCGGCGGGGGTCGTCGTCGGAGGCGGCGAGCAGGGACTTGGCCGCGAGCCGGACCAGGTGGGTGACCAGGCCGATGGCGTCCCCCTGCCCGGCCTCGCCGGTGATCTCGCGGGCGGCCTCCAGCCCGAAGCCGCCCTCGAAGACCGACAGCGTCTCCAGGACCTCCCGCTCGGCGGGGGTGAGCAGGGCGAAGGACCAGGCCATGGCGGCCCGCAGGGTGGTGTGGCGGGGGTTGCCGAGGCGTTCGCCGCCGCGCAGCGCGAGGCGGTCCTCGACGTGCGCGGCGAGCTGGCCGAGGGAGAGCACCGAGCACTGCGCGGCGGCGAGTTCGATGGCCAGCGGCATGCCGTCCAGGGCGGCG